>JARGPD010000198.1:2584-6876 GCA_029212845.1 Planctomycetota bacterium | reverse complement strand
GGGGCCGGGTGATCCCGAGCGGGGTCAAGCGGGCAGGCCACCGGCCCGTGCCCCCATCCCGGAGTGCACGGCCAGCTGCACGGCCACCGAACGGGATCAACCCGTCCAGCCTGCCGTTGCGGCTCGGCATGGACCGCGGGCCCACCCCGGGCTCGTGCTCAGAGGGACTCTAGCGTTCCTCGAGTGCCACTTCACTGCGCTTCGGATGGCCATCAGCGGCCGACTCGGCGTCGACCTGAAGCTGGCCTTGGCCTCGCGCTCGTCGCGCGGGTCGGGCGGCCTTCAAGGGCGAGGGGAGCCCGCCCGACGCACCGCTGCGCCCGCACCATGGGACTCGGGCAGCTTGGGCCAGGCCGCGCTCCACGCCAGGCAGCCCCAGGAGGCCGCCGGCATCTCCTTGGAGGGAACCACGACCGATCAGCAGGTCGCCCAGCAAGGGGCACCGTTCCGCGAGGCCGAGGGCCCCGCGCCCCTTGGTGCCCTCGAGGCGATCTCGCCCACTTGCAGCTGCGCGAGATCGCCTGGGTGGTGCAGGTCGCCGCTCGGCTGCCCGACCACACCCTGCTTGGGCGAGCTGGATCGCGAGCCCGTGGCCTCCACCTTCCAGGACTGGCTGCGCGGGCCCCCATGGGGTGCGCGCTCGGACCAACCCACCGGGATGCCGACGGCGACCCGTGCGCCTGCCGTGCGGATGGTCGTGCCCCTGGGCACAAGCTGGTGGGCGTAGCGCTCGCCGCCCGCCGCCTGACCGCCGAGCGCCAAGAGGACGGCGGCTTCGAGCTGGTCGAGCAGCTCGTCTAGCACGTTGCCGACGCGGGACCTGGGCGAGCTCGAGCCCCGGTTGCGGGCGAGCGCTTGGATCGGCTCGCTCCGAGGCTGGCCGCCGGACGACGGGGAACCGGCGCGCTAGCGACCTGAGTGCAAGCGCGCGCCCGCGCCGCGCACGCGCGGCGGCCGGGCGCGCGGGTGGGGCGGGCCCGGGGGGGCGCGGGGCGGGGAGGCCCTCGGGCTCCATCTCGCTGGTGGGGTGCATCGTGAAGATGCTGGAGGCGTGGAACTGGGGGTCGAACATGTACATCGCGCCCGTGTTCAGCGCCGCGGCGCGAGGCATCTCGACGCGCATCAGCACCGTCGTGTTGGGCGGGATCGGGCGTCCGTAGGAGTACGCCCAGAGGTCGTCCGAGGTGTTCTCCTTGCCGGCGAGGTCCTCGTTCGACCACACGCTGTAGGGCCCTGCGGTCTCACTGACGAACCCGGGACCGCTGAAGCCCTCGAGGTTCTCGAACTGGTGGTAGAGGTCGCGCTCGCCGGCGCCCCAGAAGCTGGGCAGGTCCTCCTCGAACTTGTCGACGTAGAAGGGGTTGCCCACGTTCTCGAGGGCCGTGCCGTCCCAGTAGGCCTCGCCCAGCCCCTGGACGCCGAAGCCGTAGGTCGTCGAGGACGGCGGGTTCCAGGCGCTGGCCGCCAGCTGCGGGAAGCCGTAGACCGGCTTCCAGTCGAAGATGCCCATGTCGACGCCGCTGTACTGGTAGTCGGTGGTGCCGAAGTCCACGACGCGGAAGAAGCGCGTGTAGTTGTCATCGTTGTGGACCGCGATCCGGATCACGTCGCCCGCGGCCCAGGTGCCCTTGCCTTCGGCGTTGATGGTTTCGCGGTCGGCGTACATGTCCATGTTGGTGAACAGGAAGTTCACGTCGGCGCCGGGGTTCGGGAAGCCGGGCACGTCCGAGGTGTCGGGCAGGCCGCGGCGGTCGCGCATGTGGCTCAGCTGGCCGTCGATGGCGGCCTCGAAGGTCGCGAGGTCCGACGGCCCGCCGGGCGAAGCGTCGAAGGCCAGCAGGGCGTTGTGGACCAGGAGCTCGGGGGCGTGGTCGCCGATCGCGGCCAGGCCGAGGGCGCCGACCTCGTCCCACTTGTGCGCGAAGCGCCAGTCCTTGGGCGCGCCCGAGGCCAGGTACTGGTCCGTCGAGTAGGTCTCGATCCAGTTGATGCGCGGCGGGTGCACGCGCCAGCCCCAGGTGTAGATCCCGGCCTGGGGCTCACCCTCGGCGTAGCGGATGGTCACGTCGAAGCCCTGGCCCTTGCGGATCGTGGCGAAGCTGGAGTCGTAGCCGAAGTACGGGATGTGGAAGGGGCCCTTGCTCCAGTCGATGCGCGGCACGGCGTACTCGTTGTTGCCATACACGTTGAACTGGGCGTCGGGGTTCAGCGTCGGGCTGTAGGCCGAGCCGGTGCTGGTGCCGTCGACCTTGAAGCCGCCGATGATCCCGTTCTTGTCCAGGTCGAAGGTGTGGAAGCCAGAGAAGTCGGTGACGTCGCCCTGACCGACGTAGCTGCCCATGTCGAACTTGCGGTCGAGGTGCAGCCAGTAGCGGTGGTCGCTCGGATCGATGTCGGTGTAGCTCGGCGCCGCGTCGGTGCCGGTGTGCAGCTTGTTGAGCGACTCGAGCGTGTACTTGTGCCCGTCCGGGCCCTCGACCGCATCGAACCACTTCCACAGCCAGCTGTTCTTGAACCAGAAGTCCGCGTTGCTGGTCTTCTTCATCGGGATCGGCGTGAACTCGTCGATCGGGAAGGCCCGCTCGCGGTTCGGACCGACGTCGCCCAGGCCGCGCACCTTCCAGGTGATCGTGAAGTCGCCGTGGGAGGGCAGCTCGACCAGGTCGTGGCTGCTGACGATCTCGGTGCCGTACCACAGCTGCTCGATGACCAGGTTGCGGGTCTCTGGGTCGTAGCTGTTGTTGACGCGCGCCGGCTTGTACTTGAGCAGCGGGTAGCCGAGGTAGGCCTTGTAGGACAGGGCGCCGGAGTCGTTGGTGCCCAGCAGGATGTCGAGCGCCTCTTGCACGCGCGCCTTCGAGCCGGTCGACTGGACCTCGTCGAGGATCTCCTGCAGGTCGTCGAGGGGCGAGGCGCCGTCGATGCCCTGGTCGTCGAGCCAGAAGGAGCGCGGCGTCTCCTGGGGGTAGTGCAGGTTGAACTCGATCGGGTCGCCGTTCTTGTCGAGCGCCGTCTCGTCGAGCGAGCCCGAGGGATCGGAGTTCATGAACTCCATCGCATCGGGGTACACCGCGACGTCGTCGAAGCGCAGCAGGTCGTCGAGGGCGGTCTGGTTGCCGCCGGGCTCGACGAGGTCGGCGAGGTACACGCCGGGGATGCCGAAGCCGGTCAGGTTCCAGCCCAGCGGTGCGGGCGAGACCGGTGGGATCATGCCATCCGGTGTGGTCACCGGTGGGGACTTCAGGAAGCCGCCCTGGGAGTCGGCGATCAGCTTGAGCTGGTGCATGCCGAGGTTCGGCATGTTCCTGCCGCCGGCGTCGACCTGGTCGGCCGGCGGGGGCAGGATCAGCTCGGGCTTGTCGAGGGACTGGGTGGCGCCCTGGGCCGCCGCGTGGGCGGCGACGACGGAGAGGGCGACTGCGGTGAGCGTGGTCTTGTTCATGGCGAGGTTGGGGGCAGTGCGCTTACTCGATCGGGGTTCCGGTGAGGCCGTCGCGGAGGAAGGCGACGAGGTCGGCCTTCTCCTGTGCGGTCAGCCCGAGGGGCACGATGGCGGGGTCCTTCGACCCGGTGCCGGACAGGTCGGGGCCGCCGCCCTGGTCCAAGAACTCGACGACGTCCTCGAGGGTCTTGAGGGCGCCGTTGTGCATGTAGGGGCCGGTCAGCGCGACCATGCGCAGCTGGGGCACCTTGAACTTCATGTAGTCCGCGGGCACGTCGATCGGCTGGTGCGGGAAGACCGTCAGGTCCTCGCGCTTGCCGTGGCCATAGTCGAGGTTGCCGTAGAGCGCGTTGGGGCCAGCCTCGGGCACGCCGAGGTTGGCGAAGCCCATGTTGGTCAGCATCGGCGCGGGGTGGCAGGCCACGCAGCCGGCCTTGCCGAAGAACAGCTGGCGCCCGGCCTCGGCCGCTGGCGAGAGGGCTGCGGTGTCGCCCGCGAGGTAGGCGTCGAAGGGCGTGTCGAAGACGCTGATCGTGGCTTCGTAAGCGCCGATCGCTTCGCCGGCGCGCACGCGCGAGATGCGCGATGAGCCGAAGGCGTCCTGGAACATGCCGGGGTACTGATCATCCCCTTCGAGCAGCGGGATGATGTGCTCCGTCCAGCTCGAGTTCATCTCGTTGAAGCCCTCGAACGGGAACATCGCTTGGTGGGCGAGGCTGCCGGCGCGGCCATCCCAGAAGAGGTTCGGGAAGACGTGGCTGTTGTAGATGGTCGGCGTGTTGCGGTTCGTCAGGATCGTCTTGTAGCGGTTGCCGGCCACGGCCAGGTTCGTGTCGTGGTCCTGGATGCC
>JARGPD010000198.1:0-2574 GCA_029212845.1 Planctomycetota bacterium | reverse complement strand
GTCCACCACCAAGTCGGGGCCCACCTCTTCGAAGTCGGACAAGCCGTCGTCGTCCGTGTCGGCATCCCGGGGGTCGGTGCCCAGCACGAGCTCGTCGTGGTCCTGGATGCCGTCGCCGTCGGTGTCGCCCGACAAGGTGTGGTCCTGGATGCCCTTGCCCTGGGGGCGCGCGTCGCCCCAGCCGAGCTGCGGGTCATGGCAGGTGCCGCAGGCGATGCCCGCGGGGCGCGACAGGCGGCTGTCGAACAAGAGCTTGCGACCGAGGTCGATCTTGGCCTGCTGGGGGTCGAGCACCGAGAGCGAGCTGCCGGGGAAGCTGGTGGAGGCCGAGATGGTGCCGCCACAGGCTGCGAGGCCGGTGAGCAGCGCCGCGAGGGCGAGTTCTCTCAATGAGAAGGGGGTCGAGTCCATGACCTAGTCCGGGACGAGGGGCCGAGCGAATCCGGCGGATGGGCCGGGAGGGGGCGAGCTAGCGGATCGTCGCTCCGTAAGCTCCATGACTAGCTAAGCACGAAATTTCGAAATGGGCATGAAAAACTCCTGACGCATCCGCATGTTTGAGGAATGATTGAATCTGGGCGCAAGCGCCCCCCCTGCCCGTTGCCCCCTCCCAGGTTCGACATGCACCACCTCGCACGACTCCTCGTCCCGCTCGCCTTCCTGACCACCCCGGTCGCCCTCGCAGCCCCCCAGGGCTTCGACCTGATCGAGGTCAGCGACGACGTCCTAGCGCCCGAGTTCCCGGGCATCCTCCACCAATTCAAGCCCGTCGGGTTCGAGCCCTCGGAGAACGGCGGCGTGGCCGTGATGGACTTCGACAACGACGGCCTGCTGGACGTCTATCTGCCGAACACCGAGTTCGAGCCCAGCAAGCTGTACCGCAACCTCGGCGGCGGCCAGTTCGCCGACGTGGCGGCCGCGCGCGGCGTCGACGAGCTCACCAAGCGCCGCGGCGGCGGGCTGTTCCTGGACGTCGAGAACGACGGCGACCTCGACCTCTTGACCCTCGGCTACCCGGGCTACACCGCGAGCCAGGACCTGTTCACCCTGTTCCGCAACGACGGCGCGCCGAGCTGGAGCTTCACCAACGTGACCGCCAGCGCGGGCAGCTTCGTGCTGGCGCCCACCAGCGAGCCGACCCTGCTGGGCGACCTCGGCGGCTTCGCGGGCGGCGACGTCAACGGCGACGGCTACCTCGACTTCATCAGCACCTATTGGGCGCGCCTGCCCGGCTACCTGTACGACCAGATGCGCCTGTTCCTGAGCGCGCCGAACCCGACGCCGGCCACGGTCGGCCAGACCGACTGGAGCGAGCGCATCTTCGCCGACGCGACGATCGCCGCCGGCCTGGACGTGTGGTTCGAGGGCTCGACCTGGATGCCGACGCTGCACGACTACGACCGCGACGGAGACCTCGACCTGCACATCAACGTCGACTTCGGCGAGGACATCCTGCGCATGAACGACGGCACCGGCAACTTCGCGCCGAGCATCGCGACGGCGATCGGCATGAACGGAGCGCCGGCCGAGTCCCGCAACGAGATGGGCGTGGCCCTGGGCGACGTCGACCGGGACGGCGACCTGGACCAGTTCCACTCGAACGCCTACTGGGGCGACCGGATGTACCGCAACGACACCGACTTCACCCTGGGCGAGGCCGGCCTCGCGTTCGACGACTTCGCCAAGCCGGCGCACCTCGACGTGGCGCGCTTCGGCTGGGGCGCGGCCCTGACCGACATGGACAACGACGGCGACCGGGACCTGATCCGCGTCTCGGGGCTCAACAAGCCGGAGAACAACTGGTACCACGAGAACCTGTTCCCGATGACCCTGGCCGACGGCGAGTCCACGCGCTTCGTCGACCGCAGCGGCAACCTGCCCGAGTTCCAGAAGGCCCAGGGCAGCGGCGACGAGGACCTCGCGCGCTCGATGGTGCCCTTCGACTACGACAGCGACGGCGACCTCGACATCCTGGTCACGCGCCCGGGCACGAGCCCGTTCATCAGCCCCGGTCTGCACCTGCGCACGGGCTTCTACGAGAACACCCTGCCGGCGACCAACAACTGGGTCGACGTCGACCTGCGCGGGCTGAACGGTAGCCGCAACGTCGCCAACGCCCGGGTCCACATCGGGGCGGCCAACAGCTCGCAGATGCACACGGTGCTGGTCGGCTCGAGCTTCATGGCCCAGGAGCCCGACCGCCTGCACTTCGGGCTAGGCGGTGCGCCCGCCTTGCAGTACGTCGTCGTCCGCTGGGCCGATGGCACCCACACGGCCCAGGCTGGCGGGACGATCAACGCCGTCAACACCATCCAGCGCACGGCCCTGGACGCAACCGGCGACGTCGACTTCGACGGCGACACCGACAAGCACGACCTGCGCCTGCTCAAGAAGGCCATCGAGCGCCCCCAGCAGTACGCGGGCCTCTTGGCCGGCACGCCCTACTTCCAGCTGGGTGACATCGACGGCAACGGGGTGCTCGACGCGACCGACCACGCGCTCCTCAAGGCGATGCTGCCCTAGTCGGTAGCACGCCTCTCCCCAAGGCAGGCGACAAGCGGCGGGCGGCCCGGA
>JARGPD010000011.1 GCA_029212845.1 Planctomycetota bacterium | reverse complement strand
ACGACCAGGAGGCCGCTGGTCTCGGCATCCAGCCGGTGCACGATCCCCGGCCGGTCCTCGCCCTGGGGCGTCGGCAGGCCCGGGAAGCGCTCGGCGAGCAGCTCGCTGAGGGTCCCACCACGCACCCGCTCGGAGGGGTGCACGACCATGCCGGCCGGCTTGGCCACGATCAGGAAGGCCTCGTCCTCGTGCAGCAGCTCGTAGGTGGCGCCCTCCTCCGAGCCCGGGCGCGTGCGATCACGCATCTCGAAGAGCACCTCGACCTTCGCGCCCGCGGGGATCGCGGTCGACGGGCGGTTCTGGACCTCCCCGTCCACCAGGACGCAGTCGTCCAGAATCAGCTCCTTGAAGCGCTCCCGCGAGAGGTCGCCCATGCCCTTGACCAGGACCTTGTCCAGGCGGCTGCCGCCGAGGCTGGGGGGGACGCGGAGGCTCTGGCCGCGGGGAGCATCGTCGGTGGGGTCCTGCATGGCGAGGGTAAGGTACTCGCCCAGGATCCTCACAGGGCCGAGAGAATCGGGTTGCCACGCCAAGGACCTGACGTATGAAACCCGGTGGCAAACCCGGCCTTGCGCGATCCGCCGGGCTCGCTACCATTCTTCGCTTCCACGACCCGAGCTCGGGCCCCCCGCGGACAAGCCTGTCCGCCCCCTCCGGGCCCCCGCTACTCCGACCGCCGCGCGCGGCCGGCCCCGACCTCCGGGAGGTGCTCTCTTGATTCGACAATCCCTGCTGACCGCCCCAGTCCTGTCACTCCTCGCATTCTCCACCGCCCCCGTGGTGGCCCAAGAGGGCCCCCCCGGCATGGTGAGGATCCAGGGCGACCGCTACGAGATCGGCGCGGACAAGGACTACGTCAAGGAGATGATCGAGAAGCTCCAGCTGCGTCCCCTAGCCTCGGAGTACCCGAAGCACGAGGTCAAGCTCGACGACTTCTACTACATGCCGACCGAGGTCACGAACGAGCAGTTCGCCGCCTTCATCGAAGCGACCGGCAGCGAGCCGCCGATGAGCTGGGGCAAGGCCGCCATCGACGCCGCGGGCCTCGCCTACGCGACCGAGACCGGCAAGGCCAAGAAGGACGCGCGCGACGCCGGCCAGCCGATCCCGAAGTTCGACGAGTTCAAGGACTCGGCCTGGTGGGGCAAGAACTGGAAGGACGTCGACTGGGCCGTGCCCGAGGGCTTGGCCAACCACCCGGTGGTCTACATCACCCACGACCAGGCCGAGGCCTACGCCCGCTGGGCCGGCCTGCGCTTGATCAGCGAAGAGGAGCACCAGGTCGCCGGCCGTGGCAGCGAGGATCGCCTCTACCCCTGGGGTGATGAATTCGTGGTCGGTGCCGCCAACTGCGTCGAGGCCCGCGTCGGCAAGACGACGCCGGTCGGCTCCTACGAGAAGGGTGCCTCGTGGGTCGACGCCAAGGGCCGCGTGGTCGAGAAGACCGACAAGAACGCCGACGAGCTGCAGCCCATCTACGACCTCTCCGGCAGCGTCTGGGAGTGGACCCGCAGCCCCTTCAAGGCTTACCCGAAGTTCAAGCCCCTCGAGGTCAAGATCCAAGGCAGCAAGGAGAAGGTCACGCCCGAGTTCGACGCCGACCACCGCGTCGCGGTCAGCGGAGACTTCGGCAGCCCGTCCCTGGCCACGCGCCTGACCACCCGCCGCGGCACCGCTCGCTGGCAGGCCACCTCGGCCATGGGCATGCGCTGCAGCGCCAGCACGATCCCCGGGCTCGACATCGCGGACTCGATCCTGCGCATGGACCTGCCCACGTCCAAGCGCCCGGACAACACCAACTACGCTCCCTCCCAGATCGTGGCGATCGATCGCTGGATCTCCGAGCGTGGCACCGGTGGACCCGACAACTACCGCGTCATCAAGTCCTACGAGTACCTCGCGATGATCCCCGTCGAGGAGACGCGCATCGGCGGCGTGCCCAGCCTCAAGAACAAGAGCGTGGAACTGCCGGTTCAGGTCGGCGCCTTCTCGACGACCGTGCCCCTGATCGAGCCGGCCCTCGAGCCCGGGACCTACACCGTCGCGTACCGCGCCGGCAGCAAGCCGATCGTGGTGGCTCCGCCGAAGGACAAGCAGGACAAGGAGGAGGGCGACGAGGAAGCGGGCGACGAGGTCGAGGAGCCCATGTTCCCCTTCGACGTCACCCGCGAGACCCTGATCTTCAGCAACACCCAGGGCGAGATCGTCGCCTGGGTCTACTGCGAGGAGCCCGAGGAGATCCGCCTCGCGCCCGGCCGTGTCGCCGTCCACCAGCGTGAGGCCGAGGAGCTCAGCAAGCGCGAGCTCGATGCCGGCAAGGTCCCCAAGCCTGCCGCTACGATCGTGACGATGCACTTCCTCGCCCCGTCGAAGAAGCGCAACCAGGGCTTCGAGTTCCAGCTGCCCCTCGCCACCGCGGCCGGCTCGGTCGACAGCACCTGGCGCAAGTAGCCGAACGGCGAACGCGCAAGACCCGGAGGGGGCTGGCAGCACCGCTGCTAGCCCCCTCCGGGCCGTTCCTAGCCCTGCCCGGGGTCCCGGCAGCCCAAGCTCGGTAGCTTCGGGCCGCGGGTGCGGTAGCTTGGGGGAACCTCGCCCCCTCGGTGCCCCCCATGAAGAAGCTCGCTGCCCTCACTGCCCTCGCTGCCGTCTCCGCCCTGGCTGCCTGGCAGCTGTCCCCGCCCGACGTGCAGCTCGAGCTGCCCCAGGACCCGGCGTCCACCATCGCCCCATTCGCTGCCCGCTCGCTGGTCCCCCTACCGGAGTCCTTACCGGAGCCCGAGCCCGCCCCCAAGCAGCCCACGCCGATGCCGTTGCCAGAGCGGCTGCCCCTCGACGCGCTGGCCAGCTCGACGCCGCCCGGCCTCATCCTGGTCAGCGGCGGAAGCTACCGCATCGGCCTCGACCGCAAGCGGGTCACCCAGATGATCGAGTCGCAGCAGTTGCGGCCGCTGGCCTCCGAGTACCCCGAGCACAAGGTCAAGCTCGACGACTTCTTCTACATGCCAACAGAGGTCACCAACGAGCAGTACGCAGCCTTCGTCGAGGCGACCGGGTGCGAACCGCCCGAGCACTGGGCCGAGCAAGAGGCCCCGGATGCCGGGCTCCCTCTGCCGAATTTCGAGGTCCCCCCGGAGCTCGCCGACCACCCCGTCGTCAACGTGACCCACAGCCAGGCCGAGGCCTTTGCCCGCTGGGCCGGCCTGCGCCTCGTCAGTGAGGAGGAGCACCAGGCCGTCGGCCGCGGCCGGACCACCCGCGCCTATCCCTGGGGTGACGACTTCGACCCCACTCGAGCCAACTCCGTCGAAGCCAAGCTCGGCCACACGGCGCCCGTCGGCAGCTACCCAAGCGGCAGCGCCTGGCTCGACGAGCGCGGCACCCAGGTCGAGCGCACGCCCGAGAACCAGGACCAGCTCCAGGGCATCCACGACCTCTCCGGCAACGTCTGGGAGTGGACCCGCAGCCCGTTCCAGGCCTACCCGAAGTTCAAACCGCTCGTGGTCAAGATCCAGGGCAGCAAGGAGAGGATCGCGCCCGAGTTCGATCCCGACCACCACGTCGCGGTCAGCGGAGACTTCGGCAGCCCGTCCGTGGCCACGCGCCTGACGACCCGCCGCGGTGTCGCCCCCTGGATGTCCACCTCTACCTTGGGATTGCGCTGCAGTGCCAGTGCGACCCCTGGCGAGGACCTCTTCCTGCACGTGCTCGCCAGTGAGCTGGCCGCCTTCGAGGCCGCGACCGGCAGCACCTACCGCGTCCAGCAAGCCGTCCACCTGCAGCGCTGGCTGCACCGGCGCCCCGCGTCGGAGTCCCTCGCCGGCAGGCCGTCCACCCACCGGGTGATCCTGGCCCACGACCACCTCGCGGTGATCCCGGTCGGGAGCACGGGCCTGGCCGACCTAGCCGAGCTCGAGCGCCACAGCTCCGAGCTCGAGCTCGGCCTGCTCTCGACCAGCATCGACCTGCTCGAGCCACGCCTCGTGCCCGGGACCTACAGCGTCTCCTATCGTGCAGCCGGCGAAGGGGCGGGCCAGCCGACCCTGGTCCTGGGTGACGCCGCGCAGGAGCTCGTCGCCGCGCTCCCCACGCACCCGCCGACCCTGGGCTACCTGCTGCAGGGCCGCGCCTCGCTCCAGCCCCGCGCGGCAGCCCCGACGACCACCGAGGGCACCGGCTCCCCGGCCGCGACGCTCGTCCACATGGAGCTGGTCGTGCCCACCAGCGTGACCGACCAGGGCTTCCACTTCCGGCTGCCCCTCGCGACCCTGCCCGGCGCCGTCGACTACTCCTGGCTGCCCGAGTAGGGCGACACGGCCTCAGTCGTCGCCGAAGTAGCCGAGGTCGCGCAGGTTGGCCTCGGTCTCGGGGGAGAGCTCGACGTCGAGGGTCGCCGGGTCCATGTTCTTCCACAGCCAGCCATGCAGCGGGGCGCCTTCCGGCACGGTGCTGCGCGGCGGGGTGCCGGGCAGCTCGAGGCCCTCGCCGGTCCCGAGCGCCAGCGGCATCGCACCGGCCCGCTCGAGGCCGGGCCCGAGGAAGACGAACTCGGGGGGGACCGGCTCACCGTCCGCCCACAGCATCAGGCGCAGGTCCTCGGTCCCCGGCGCCGGCATGAAGCTGACTCCGTCCTCATCGCCCGGCGCGAGGGTCGTCAGGAACCACGCCCCGCGCCCCTCGTAGCTGGGCATGCCACTCGGGTCGAACCCGGGGTAGTGCTCGGTGCCCACGGCCGCGTCCCCGGGCTGTCCCTCGGCGCTGGGCTCCCCCAAGGTGTAGCGCACGTTGCGCTTGCCGTCGGTGCCCTTGGTGAACTCGACCCAGCCCTGGCCCAGGGGCCCGTCGGCCAGGGCTGCGTCGAAGCCCTCGAGCTCGAGCCCCAGGGGATCGAGGCCAGCTAGCGCGTCGCCGCGGAAGGTGATCAAGCCGGCGATCCCGACCGTGAGCTCGGTCTCGTTGCGCATCACGAAGCCCCAGCCGCGTCCGCCCAGGCTCGACAGGCGCCCGAGGTCCGCGCGCAGCTCGGCCACGCGGCCAGGCTGCTCGGCGACTAGGTTGCGCGTCTCGCCCGGGTCGGCCTCCAGGTCGAACAGGCGCTCCTCGAGGCGCGGCGCCCAGGTGCGCACGTACTTGGTCCCGCCCTGGATCAGGGACTTGCGGTAGACGCCTTCGTAGTCGACCTCGGTCACGGCCGGCTGCTCGCCCCAGCTGGCCTCGCCGAGCAGCGCCGGCACCAGGCTCTGACCCGCGAGCTGGGCCGCACGCTCGGGCTCGAGCTCGATGCCGAGCGTGTCGAGCAGGGTCGGCAGCACGTCGACCTGGCGCACGCGCGGGGCGAAGCGCTGGCCGGGCAGCGCATCCCCGAGCGAGGTCGGGAACTTGACCACCAGGGGCACCTGGATGACCTCCTGGTACAGGAGCGGGTTGTGGCCGACGCCGCCGTGGTCGAAGAATTCCTCGCCGTGGTCCGAGACGAAGACGATCGTCGCCTCGTCGTACACGCCATGGCGCTCGAGGCTCTCGAGCAGGCGCCCGAAGGCGCGGTCGGCGCCCGCGATCTCGCCGTCGTAGAGCTGGCGCATGCGCTCCTGCACGACGTCCGGCACGCCGCCCGGATAGCGCGCGACCACCGGGCCCGGGCGCGCGAGCTCGGCGTCGGTCGGGAAGGGAGGAGCGAGGGGCTCGCCGAAAGCGTGCACCAGGTCGGGCGGCGGCGCGTAGGGATCGTGGGGGTCGATCACGTGCACGTACAGGAAGAAGGGCTGATCGGCCTCGCTCTGCATGTGGCCGTCGAGCCAGTCGATCGCTCCGTCGACGAGCAGGTCCGCCTCGGCGATCAGCTGCTCGTTGCCGTCGCCCTGCAGGTCGACGCCCGAGTGGAAGGTGTCGAAGCCGCGGCTGAAGCCCTGCTCGGTTCCGAAGATGAAGCCGTTGCCGCCGAAGGCCGCGGTGGCGTAGCCGGCGGCGCCTAGGGGTTCGGCCAGCAAGAGGTGCTCGGGCGGCAGGGCCGAGACCTTGTGCACGGCGCCGTGCTGGCTCGGTAGCAGACCGGTCAGGACGGACGCGGTCGCCGGCTTGGTCCAGGACGACTGGGCCTGGCAGGCCTCGAAGAGGACGCCCTCGGCGGCCAGGCGGTCGAGGGCCGGCGAGGTGTCGGGCTCGTAGCCGTAGCAGCCGAGGTGGTCGGCGCGCAGGGTGTCGACGACGAACAGGACGACCGGGCCGCGGCCGCGCGAGGTCGCAGCCGCCGAGGTGCCCTGCTCGTCAGCGCCGCCCCCGCCGCAAGCACCGAGGCCAATGGCGAAGAGCGCCAGCCCCCCCCACTTGTGACTGGCCTTCATGGCTCAGCCGGAGAGCCCGGCGAGGTTGCGGGTCAAGAGCTCGAGCTCGACGCCGAGCTCGACCAGGCGGGCGCGCTCACCCTCGACGATCTCGGGGTCGGCGCGCTCGACGAAGCTGGCGTTGCCCAGCTTCTTCTCGGTGCCCTGCATCAGCTTGGTGGTCTTGGCCAGGCGCTGGTCCAGGGCGACCTTGAGCTTGTCGAGGTCGACCTCGGGGCCGAGGGTCACGAAGACCTCCAGGCCGCCGGCCACGCCGACCGCGGACGAGGGCGGCCGCTCGGAACTCTCGGCGATCTCGAGGCTCTCGAGGAAGCCGATGCCGCGGGCCGCGGCCTCGAGCTCGGTCAGGATCGCGCGGTCGGACTCCGAGGGAGCGTTCACCATCGCGACCAGGGGCTTCTTCTCGCCGACCATGGTCACCGAGCGGATGTTGCGCACCGCGCGGACCAGCTCCTGGAGCAGGTCCATGCGCGCCTCGGCCTCGGCGTCGACCTCGATGCCGACGCCGTGGGGCCACGGCGAGGTCAAGATCGCGCTCGAGGGCTCCTCGCCGAGGGTCTCGTGCACGACCTGCCAAAGCACCTCGGTCTGGAACGGGATGAAGGGGTGCAAGAGCTTCAGGAGGTCGGTCAGCACGCGCGCCAGCACGCCTCGCACGACGACGCCATCGGCGCCGTCACCACCGGCGGTGAAGCGGCCCTTGGCCAGCTCCAGGTACCAGTCACAGAAGTCGTTCCAGGTGAAGCGGTAGAGCCCGGTGAGCGCGTCGTTGAAGCGGTACTCGTTGAGTGCCGTCGTGGTCTCGGCGATCACCGCCGAGAGGCGCGAGAGGATCCAGCGGTCCTCGAAGGTGCGCGCCTCCGCCATGGTGCCGGCGCCGCGCTCGCCCTCGAGGTTCGAGCACACGAAGCGCGCCGCGTTCCACAGCTTGTTGGTGAAGCGGCGGCCGTCCTCGAAGCGGTTCTCGGACAGCTTCACGTCCTGGCCCTCGCGGGTCAGGCTGATCAGGCAGAAGCGCACGGCATCGGCGCCGTACTGCTCGACCATCTCGAGCGGGTCGATGCCGTTGCCGGCGCTCTTCGACATGCGCTTGCCCTTGCCGTCCAGCACGGTGGCGTGGATGTAGCAGGTGGTGAAGGGGTTGCGCTCTGCCTCGGGAAGGTGGTCGAGCAGCTCGTAGCCGGCCATGACCATGCGCGCCACCCACAGGTAGATGATGTCGCGCGCCGTCGCCAGGAACTGGGTCGGGTAGAAGCGCCGCATGTCGGCGGTGTCGTCCGGCCAGCCGAGCGTCGCGAAGGGCCACAGCCACGACGAGGCCCAGGTGTCCAGCACGTCGTCGTCCTGGCGCACGATCGGCTTGCCGGTCTGGGGGTGCGGCGAGCCGAGCTCGAGGTCGTCCACGGAAGCGCAGGGCACGCCGTCCTCGTCGTACCAGACCGGAATGCGGTGGCCCCACCACAGCTGGCGGCTGATGCACCAGTCGCGCACGTTGGTCAGCCAGTCCAGGTAGACCTTGGTCCAGCGCTCGGGCTTGAAGTTCAGCTTGCCCGTCTCGACCGCCGCGATGGCGGGCTGGGCGAGCGGCTCCATCTTCACGAACCACTGCTCGCTGACCAGCGGCTCGACGACGGTCTTCGAGCGGTCCGAGATCGGCTGGGTGTTCTTGATGTCCTCGACACGGTCGAGCAGGCCGAGTTCCTCGAGCGCGGCCTCGATCTCCTTGCGCGCGAGCTCGCGGGACTTGCCCGCGAACGGCCCGCCCTCTTCGTTGAGCGTGCCGTCCTTCTCGAGGATGTTGATGATCGGCAGGGCGTGCCGCTCACCGCGCTCGTAGTCGTTGTGGTCGTGGCCGGGCGTGATCTTGACCGCGCCGGTGCCGAGCTCGGGGTTGACCGTGTCGTCGGCCACGATCGGGATCTCGCGGTCCACGAAGGGCACCCGGCAGGTGGTGCCGACGAGGTGCTGGTAGCGCTCGTCGTCCGGGTGCACCGCCACCCCGGTGTCGCCCAGCAGCGTCTCCGGACGCGTGGTCGCCACGGTCACGAAGCCCTCACTGCCCACGAGCGGGTAGCGGATGTACCACATCTTGCCCTTGGCGGGCACGTTCTCGATCTCGTCGTCGGAGATGGCCGTCTGCAGGGCGCAGTCCCAGTTGACCATGCGCGCGCCGCGGTACACGAGGTCCTTCTCCCATAGGCGCACGAAGGCCACGCGCACCGCGCGCGTCAGCCCCTCGTCCATCGTGAAGTGCGTGCGCGTCCAGTCGCAGGAGCAGCCGAGCGCCTTGAACTGCTCGAGGATGATCGCGCCGTTCTCGTCCTTCCACTTCCAGATCTCGTCGAGGAAGGCCTCGCGCCCAAGCTCGTCGCGGGTCTTGCCCAGCTCGGCGTAGATCTTCTTCTCGACCACCGCCTGGGTGGCAATGCCGGCGTGGTCGGTGCCCGGCACCCAGAGGGTGTCGTAGCCCTGCATGCGCTTGTGGCGCACGACGATGTCCTGGATCGTGCCGTCGAGGGCGTGGCCCATGTGCAGCACGCCGGTGACGTTCGGCGGCGGGATCATGACCGTGAAGGTCTCCGCTCCGGGCGTCGGCTCGGCGGGGGGCGTGAAGTCGCCACTCTCCATCCACTCGGAGTAGATCTCCTTCTCGTAGAGGGACGGGTCGTAGCGGCTCGGCAATTCCTTGGGCAGTTCCATGACGTTCGTGGGGTCGGGCGCGTGGGCGCAGACCGAGTATGTCAACCGGGCCTCTGCCAGGGGTCAAGGCGCGAGGGGATCAATGCGGCGGAGGGGCCGCATTTCCGCGCGCCTGGTCGCTATTCGAGTGGTCGCGGGCGCGCTCGAGCCAGGCGATGCCGAGCTCGGCACACAGGGCTCGAGCGCGCGAGGAGTCGAGGCAGGCATCGGCTGCGCGAGTCGCTGCGAGCCCCAGATCGGCGCGGGTGCCGAGGCGCGGGGAGGCGAGCTCCGGACGACCGGCCAGGAGCCGCTGTCCGAGCTCCGCCCGGCTCAGCCGCTCGGGACCACCGAGGTGCAGCAGCCCGCTCGGGCTGGCAGCAGCGGGGCTCCCTGCCAGCTCGACCAGGAGTCGCGCAGCCTCGGCCGCGTCGATCGGGGTGCGGTGCTCGTCGGTGAACAGCATCGGATCGTCGCCCGCCTCCAGGGCCCGCACCAGGGCGTCACCAGCCCCGAGGCCGCGCCCGAAGGAGTGCCCGTACAAGAGCGGCAGGCGCACCACCAGGGCGTCCGGCGCGGCCTCGAGGACCCGTCGCTCGCCGGCGGCCTTGGAGGCGCCGTAGGGCTCCAGGGGAGCGGTGGGGTCCTGCTCGGTGAAGCCGCTCGCGCGGGGCGGCGGCTCGGTCCCGAAGACCAGGTCGGTCGACACGTGCACGAGGCGCACGCCCGCACCTGCACAGGCGGCGGCGAGCTCCCCCGGCCAGTCGCGGTTCAGCCGCAGGGCCAGCCCCGGGTCGTGCGCCGCGTCCCCGACCCGCGACAGGGCCGCCACGAGGAAGACGCGCTCGAAGTGGCCAGCCTCGATCGCCTCCACCAGGGCGCCGGGGAGCGTGCCGTCGACCACCAGCTCTTCAGCGGGCGCCGTCGCCCCCGGTGGTGGCGCGGGAGCGCGCGACGCCGAGACAGGGGACCGCCCGCGCCGCGCCAGCTCCGCCACCACATGGGCCCCGAGGAAGCCACTGCCCCCGACGACCAGGTCCCGACCCACATCCACCGCCCGACGCTCGCTCCGCATCCCACCAAGGTACGGCCCACCCCGCCCGAAGCCAGGGGCAACCGCCGCGCTTGCTAGACTTGAGCGTCCATGGACTCCCCCACCACCAGGTCCTCGCCCGGCAGCAGCCCGCGCTTTGCGAGCGCGCTCGTGGTCGCCAACCCGATCGCGGGCAAGGGCCGCGGTGAGGCCGCCGCCCGCGATCTCGCCGCGGGGCTCGAGCGCCTCGGCACGCGCGTCGACCTGCGCCTGACCGCGGGCGCGGGCGACGCCAAGCGCTGGGCCACCGAGCGCCCGGGCGACGTCGACCTGGCCGTCTCCATCGGCGGCGACGGCACCCTGCGGGAGCTGCTCGACGGCCTGACCAACTCGGGTGGCGGCGACCTGCCGGTCGCGACCCTGCCGATGGGCACGGCCAACGTGCTGGCCCTCGACTTCCGCCTGCCGCGCCACGTGCCCGGCCTGCTCGAGGTGATCGAGGCCGGCCACACGCGCCTGCTCGACCTCGCCGAGGTCCGCTCGGGCGAGTCCGGCCCCTCGATGACCTCCTTCCTCGCGATCGGCATCGGGCTCGACGCCAACGTGGTGCACCGCCTCGATGCCGCTCGCACCGGGACGATCACGAAGCTGTCCTACGTGCCCCACGTCCTCTCCGAGGTGCGCAGCTACCGCCCCGCCGTGCTGCGCGTGGCCGTCGATGGCGAGCCGCTCGAGGGCACCTTCGGTCAGGTGATCGTCTCCAACATGATCCACTACGGCGGCTTCCTGAAGCTCGACCCCGAGACCCGGAGCGACGACGGCCGCTGGGAGCTGTACCTGTGGCGCGACGCCAGCCGCCGCGCCCTGGCCGCATCGACCCTGCGCGGCACCCTCGGCCGGATCCCGGGCGGCGCCTGCCAGCGCCTGCACGCGCGCCAGGTCAGCGTGTCCTCCGAGTCCCCCGTGCCCTACCATGTGGATGGTGACCCCGGCGGCATGACGCCGCTAGCCCTCCGCCTCACCGGCCGCCGCCAGGCGATCCTGGCCCCCAAGTAGCCCCCAGCTGCAAAGATGAGCACCTCCCAACAGGGTCCCGAGTACGACCTGCCGCCGCGCTCCGCGACCATCGCCGGTCGCCAGGTCGGGACCGGCCAGCGCCCCTTCCTCCTGGCCGGCCCTTGCGTGCTCGAGCGCAAGGACCTGGCCCTCTCGATCGCCAGCGAGCTGCGCGAGATCGGCGAGCGCGTGGGCATCGACGTGATCTTCAAGGCCAGCTTCGACAAGGCCAACCGCACCAGCACCGACGCCTACCGCGGACCGGGCATGGACGAGGGCCTCGGGATCCTGCAGGCCGTGCGCGAGGAGACCGGGCTGCCGCTCGTCACCGACGTGCACCTACCCGACCAGTGCGCCAAGGTCGCCGAGGTGGTCGACATGCTGCAGATCCCTGCCTTCCTCTGCCGCCAGACCGACCTCTTGCTCGCGGCCGCCGAGACCGGCCGCGCGATCAACATCAAGAAGGGTCAGTTCCTCGCGCCCTGGGACCTGCGCCACGCGGTCGACAAGTGCCGTGCTGCTGGCAACCCCGACATCTTGGTCTGCGAGCGCGGCAGCAGCTTCGGCTACGGCCGCCTGGTCGTGGACATGAGTGGATTCGACGACCTCGCGCGCACCGGCGCTCCGGTGGTCTTCGACGCGACCCACTCCGTGCAGCGCCCGGGCATGGACGGGCGCACCGGCGGTGACCGCCGCTTGGCCCCGATGCTCGCCCGCGCTGCCGCCGCGACCGGCCGCGTCGACGGCTTCTTCTTCGAGGTCCACCCTGACCCTGACTCGTCGCCCTCCGACGCGGCCAACATCGTCGCACTCGATCAGATCGAGGGCATCCTCGAGGGCGTCGTCGCCGCCTTCCGGATCGCCCGGAGTTAAGCCTGGGCGAGGGCGGCTGCGAGCGCGCGCTCGAAGACCTTGATCGCGTGGGCGCCGCGGCGGTCGAGGCCCCCGGCCGCTTCGATGCGGGCGGCGAGGTCGAAGGTCGCCACCTCGTCCCGCCCGAGCCCCTGGAGGCAGGCGGCCGCAAGGGAGGCCACCGCGATCACCGCGCCGCAGGACTGGGCCCGCCAGGCGAGCTCGAGGCCCGGCGCGAAGCGCGCCTCGACCACCAGCACGTCGCCGCAGGCCTGGTTCTCGCCCTGGCCGCGACCCACCGCCCCCCCCACGTCCTGGAGCTCCCCCACATGGCGCGGCGACATCAGGTGCTCGGATAGTTCGGTAGAGAGGGACATTGCGGCCAGTATGACGATCCTAAGCCCCTTCGGACTAGGCCTTTGCGCGCGGGTAGCCAGATCGGTGTAGAAAAGCTGGCGGCTAGATTTGCCCATTGTCCAGACGGGGGTAGGTTTCTGCGCTCCCGACGATGGCACGACAAAGGCAAACCAACCGCGAGGTTGGGGCGCAAAGCCAAGGGCCCCTAGTGGGCAGCCTAGCTACCGAAAGTCGTCGTTCCTGGTTTCCGACCAGGGCCGTCATCCAAGGGGCAAAAGGGTGCTTAGCCCCTTATCTGGATCGATGGCCCGGGTTGGAGAAACTCTTCCTGCCCACGCTGGAGTCCCCCACAACGGGGACTCCAGCAGGGTTCTTCCCTCTGGTCAAGGGTTGGATGACGCCCGGCGGACGCAGTTCATGAACACCAGGACCATCACCACCACAAAGGCCCCGATGCGGGTGCGCGGCAGATGCCAGCGCAACGCCGGGCTGGCCTTGGCCCAGGGCAGGTTCACCGTTCGCCAGTTCCACCGCCGCGACACCGTCGCGTCGGTTCCGAGCAGCCGCCTGTTGGCCCCTAGGGCGGATTGCATGTCTTCGAGCGTTGGGGAACGGTTCGAAGACGACCTGAGAGGAGGAGCCTCGAGCGCATCAAGCGGCATGGGACCCGAATTGCGCTCGGGACCGAGGGGCCATCTGCGACGCAAGGGAGAGTGGGGACTGTGCCCTGCGTCGTCGCCTTCACCCCACGGCCTGGTTGGGGAACCGGGTCATCGCGAAGGGGAAAGCCTCAGCTCCGGCTGAGGACACTGCGAAGCGCCCAAGGGCGTTGGTGAAGGCAAGGGGGCGCGAGGAAACTCGCGCCCCCGTTTTCGTGCACCCGCGGCGCTGGCGTGACCGCCCTCCCCGGAGCCTCAGGCCTCGAAGGCGTTGACCCGGAAGCGGTCCTTCAGCCGGTCGAGCAGCTTCGCGTGGATCTTGCAGACCCGCGACTCCGACAGGTTGAGCAGCTGGCCGATCTCGCGCATCGGCAGGTCCTCCCAATACTTCAGGTACACCAGGCGGTACTCCACGTCGGTCAGCTTCTGGGCGACGAGCTTCAGGAGCTCCTCCTCGCTCAACCGGTCGCCGGGATCGGTGAAGTTGCCGTCGGCCAGGACGTCCATGCCGGACGGGCCCTCCTCCTCGCCGCGACCCGAGGGCATCGAGCCCGCCGGAGCCCCCGGCAAGCTGATCCCGAAGACGCGCTCGTAGTCGACCAGGGTCATGTCCAGCTTGCGGGCGACCTCGTCGTCCACGGGCTTGCGCCCGAGGTCGGCGCGCAGGGTGGCGCGCGCGCGCTTGTGGGCCTCGATGCGCTGGCGCCAGGGACGCGGCAGCCAGTCCTGGGCGCGCAGCTCGTCCAGGAGCGAGCCGCGCAC
This sequence comes from Planctomycetota bacterium, assembly GCA_029212845.1. GTDB lineage: Bacteria > Planctomycetota > UBA1135 > UBA1135 > JARGPD01. The sequence goes on along the minus strand of JARGPD010000011.1, from coordinate 33,846 downwards.
GCGCCGCTCGCAGTAGGACTCGAAGCGCACGCCACGGGTCGGGTCGTAGCCCTCGATCGAGCGGATCAGCCCCACGTTCGCCGCGGTCATCAGGTCGCCACGATCGATCGTCCGCGGCAGCCGGCGCAGGAAGCGGCCGACGATGTCCGAGACGTGCTTCTGGTAGTGCTCGACCAGCGCGTTGCGCGTGTCGTCGCCGGGCGACAGGAAGTAGGCCACCCACAGCGGCCGCGCCGTCTCGTCCGCGAGCACGACCTGAGCCGAGAGGGCCACGCGCTGCGTGAGCCCCACGGCCTTCAGGTTCATCTTCGGTCGAACGATCTTCTCCTCACTCATCTTGGGTCGAGCGACACCTCCTCACAGGTAGCGCTCGTACATCAAGTGACCCGCAGCGAGCTTCACGTGCAAGAGAAGTCGCACGTCCTCACCCCATCGCGCAGCGCGCGTTCAACACCCACAGTGCGGAGTCCTTCGAGTTCAGCCTCCATTTCCCAAATGGGGCCCATGCGTAGCACGTTCGTGGCACGCGTCTTGCGTTGAGCGCCGCCAAAAAAACCCGATCAAAAAGTGGTTGGCGACGACGCTCGCGTCCGCGTGAACACGCCGCGCCGAACGCTACATGTGGTGCGGTGCGTCGTCGGACTCGTAGTCGAGCGCGTCCATGACCGCGCGCTCCGCCGTGCGCATGAGCGCCGAGTCCGCGTCGGTGTGGTCGTCGAAGCCACACAGGTGCAGCACGCCGTGCACGATGTACAGCACGAGCTCGCGCTGCCAGCGAACGCCGCGTGCTTCGGCCACTCGCCGCGCCTCTTCGACACCGACGAAGAGCTCGGCCGCAGCTCCTCCGCCCGGCTGGTTGTCCTCGCCGAGGTCGAAGGTGATCACGTCGGTCGGCGTCGGGTCGTCGAGGTGGTCGCCGTGCAGCTCGACCATCAAGACGTCGTCGGCCAAGACGACGCTCACCGCGAGTCCGCCGCGCCCGCCGTGCTCGAGGGCGGCGTCCACCGCGCGGGCCACCTCGGCCGCGTCGACGGGGCAGGAGTCGGTCTGGAAGGCGACCTCGATCCCCGGCCGCAGGCTCATGAGGCCGAGCTGCGGCGGCCAGCGCTGCTGGCCTGATCCTCGGCAGCCGCCTCACCCCGCCGCTGCTGCTTGGGCTGGGACAGGTCCAGGGGGTGCGGGCGGCCCTTGGGGAAGGTCGGGCGGGTGTGGTAGATGCCCGAGAGCACCCGCACGCAGGCCTCCTCGATGGCCGAGAGGTCCTTGAGCGTCATGCCGCACTCGTCGAATTGGCCGTCCATCAGGCGCTTCATCGCGACCTCGTGGACCATCTCGGTCAGCCGCACGGGGGTCGGCTCCGGCATCTGGCGGCTGATCGCTTCGACGGCGTCGGCGATCATCACGATCGCCGGCTCGACGCTCTGGGGGCGACGGCCGGGATAGCGGAAGTCGTCCTCGCTGACCTTGTCCTCGCCGCGCAGGTCCCGGGCGCGGTGGTAGAAGTACTCGATGCAGCAGGTCCCGTGGTGCTCCTCCATGAAGGCCAGCACCTGGGGCGGCAGGCCGTAGTAGGAGCCGATCTCCACACCGTCGCGGGTGTGCGCCGAGATCACCAGCATGCTCATCTCGGGCGTCAGGTCCTTGTGGCGCCCGCGTGCCTCCGGACTGTTCTCCGCGAAGTAGCCCGGCTTGTTCAGCTTGCCGACGTCGTGGTACAGGGCCCCGACCCGGGCCAGGAGCGCGTTGCCACCGACGGCCTCGGCCGAGGCCTCCGAGATCAGGCCCACGATGTACGAGTGGTGGAAGGTGCCCGGCGCCTCGAGCAGTAGCTTGCGCAGCAGCGGCTGCTCGTGAGTGTTGCCCAGCTCGAGCAGGGAGATGTCCGTGGTCACGCCGAACAGCGCCTCGACCGCGGGCAGCACGCCCGAGGTCACCAGGCCGACACCCAAGCCGCCGACACCCAGCAGCAGGAAGTGACGCCAGTCGCCGACGACGTTGCCCTCACCCACCGCCAGCAAGAGGAAGGCACAGGCCACCAGCACCTGGACCAGGCCGATCGACAGGCCGACCCGGACGAGCGACGAGCGGCGCCGCACGCCGCCGGCCGAGAGGCACGCGACGAGGGCGCCCGCCATGCAGATCGCGATCGCCTCGGCCCCGCCGCTACCCGGCCGCAGGATCACCGCGATGCCAAGCAGCCCACCCGTGTACAGGGTGCACTCGAGGGCGAAGGCGCGTCCCCAGACCAAGGCCATCGGCAGGGCGAAGAGCGCCATCGGCAGCCACACGACCCCCTCGATGCCCGCCAGGCTGCGCAGCACGTGCAGGGCGATGATCGGCAGGGTCATGAAGACCGCCAGGGCGCCGACCTTGGAGAGCGAGGCCAAGGCCTCGCGCCGGAAGTCGACCGCATAGGCGATGAAGAAGCCTTCGGAGACCATCACCAGCGCCCCGAGGCCGACCCAGCCCGCCGGCGTGAGGTCGGCGCCGAGCCCGACCAGCACCACCGAGGCCAGGCCGAAGAGCACCGCGATGACCAGCTTCTCGCCGGCTTGGTTCACCGGCACCCGGCGGCCGGCGCGGGCGCCGACCTTGATGCGCTCGGGCGAGACGCGCCGCAGGCTGCGGCGGCCGCGCGTAGCCATCGGGTGCAGGAGCCGGTCGAGCAGCGACATCAGGTGCCCACGTCTCCCGCTTCCCGGGCCACGTCTTCGCTCGGGCGCTCGTACGCCTTCACGATCTGCTCCACCAGCGGGTGGCGCACGATGTCCTTGCCGACGAACTCGACCACGCCGACGCCCTCGTAGCCGCGCAGCCGGCGGACCGCGTCCATCAGACCGCTGGTGCGCCCGCGGTCGAGGTCGTTCTGGGTCGGGTCGCCGGTCACCACCATGCGCGAGCCCTCACCCATCCGGGTCAGGAACATCTTCATCTGCATCACCGTGGCGTTCTGGGCCTCGTCGAGGATCACGAAGGCGTTCGAGAGGGTCCGCCCGCGCATGTAGGCGAGCGGCGCGATCTCGATCACGCCGGCCTCCTCGAGCTGGGTCAGGTCCTCGTAGCCGAGGATCTCGCCGAGCGCGTCGTAGATCGGCCGCATGTAGGGGTCGAGCTTGGCCTGCAGATCGCCAGGCAGGAAGCCCAAGCGCTCGCCGGCCTCGACCACCGGCCGGGTGATGATCAGCCGCCGCACGTCACCGGCGCGCAGGGCGCGCAGGGCGCCGGCCACGGCTAGGAAGGTCTTGCCGGTGCCCGCCGCGCCGAGGCCGAAGACCAGCGGGGTCTTCTCCATCAGGTCGAGGTACTGGCGCTGGTTCTTGCCGCGCGGCTCGACCCCGCGCATGCGCGCGTGCAGCATCGGGTGCTTGCGGGTGCGCTGCCGGCCGTCGGCGCTGCGCTCGGGCAGCGGCTCCTTGCCGGGCACCGACGCCGCGACGACGCTGTCCTCCTCGGCACCTGGCGGCCCGAGCAGGATCGCCTCGATGCGCTCGCTCGAGAGCTCGCGCCCCTTGCGGAACTTGCCGAGCAGGTGCTCGATGCGCTGGCGCGAGAGGCTGACCTCTTCCTCGCCGCCTTTCAGGCGCAGGTTGCCCGAGCGCACGAAGATCTCGATGCCGAGCGCCTGGCGCAACAGCTTCGCGTGGCGGTCGTAGGGACCGAGGACCAGGATGGCCTCGTCGTTCGAGCGCAGGGGGATGGTGACTTCGATCAAGGGAAGGGTCGGGGGTCCGGTCGGACAGCATCGCCGGGCGCCGCTGTCAGGTCAACGTGGGCGCCAAAATGCCGACGGGATGGGCTCAAGAGGCTTGGAACAAGAGGGGCCAGGCGACCAGCGCCATGGGGATCGAGAGCAGCAGGCTGTCGACCAGGTCCAGCACGCCGCCCGAAGGCCCGAACCAGGTGCCGGAGTCCTTCACCCCGGCCTTGCGCTTGACGACGCTCTCCAGCAGGTCGCCGGCCTGGGCCGCTAGGTTGATCAGTGCGCCGAAGACGAGGCCGCTGACGAGGCCCACTCGCTCGACCCCCAGCCAGCCGAGCTGGGCCGCCGCGACCGCGACCACGAGCGCCACGACCAGGGAGGCCACGCAGCCGGCTGTGGTCTTGCCCGGGCTGATGCCGGGGAAGGGGTGCGACTTGCCGATCGCGCTGCCGACGTAGTAGCCCGCGATGTCGCCGACCTTGCTGAGCACGAGCAGCAGCACGAAGGCCGACTGACCCACCAGGACCCAGCAGGTGTGGATGCTGGCGAAGGCCAGGCCGCCCCAGAGGGCCAAGCCGCCGGCGACGAGGGCGCGCTGGCCGCGGCCGAGGGGGCCGCCGCCAAGGGCCAGCCCGACCAGGGCGGGCAAGACCAAGAGGCTGACCACGAAGGACGGCAGCCCGCCCGAGCCCAGGTACGCGCCCAGCTCGCCGGGCAGCAGTCGGTCGACGCCGGAGAAGGCGAAGAGCAGGGTCAAGGCGGCACCGACGAAGAGCGCCGGGCGCAGGCCGAGGGTGCGCAGCAGGCCCATGCCGCTGAGCTCGACCAGGCCGGCCAGGCCGAGGGCGCCGCCGAGCAGCGCCACCGGCAGGCCGTCGCTGCTGGAGCCCGCCCAGATGAGGGCCAGGGCCAGGACGCCGGCGATGCTGCCGCCCCAGATCGTGCGCCGGATGATCTTGGCCTTCTTCGTCATCGCCTGGCCCATCAAGCTCCCCCGCTCGCAGAGCGCCCTTGCGACAGGGGCGGCAGGTCCTCGATCAGACCGCCGAACTTGCGCACGCGCGCGGTGTAGGACCGGATCGCCTCGTGCAGCTGGGGCTCGCGGAACTCGGGCCAGCCGCACTCGGCCACGTAGAGCTCGCTGTAGGAGGCTTGCCACAGGAGGAAGTTCGAGAGGCGCAGCTCCCCCGCCGTGCGGATCACCAGGTCGGGGTCCGGGGTCGTGGGGTCGTAGAGGTAGGCCCGCAGGGTCTCCTCGTCGATGGCTTCCTTGGCGAGCGCACCGCGCTCGACATCGGCCGCGAGGGCGCGCGCGGCGTCGGCCAGCTCGGTGCGGCTGCCGTAGGAGAGGGCCAGGCGCAGGACCATGCCGCCGTTGTTCGCGGTCAGGCGCTCGGTCTCGCGCAGCTCGGCGAGGGCCGCTGCGGGCAGGTCCTCGACCCGACCGATCGCGCGCAGGCGGATGTCGTTCTTGGCCAGGGTCGGCCGCTCGGCGACCAGGAAGTCGGCCAAGAGCTTCATCAGGAAGCTGATCTCCTTGCGCGGCCGCTTCCAATTCTCGACCGAGAAGGCGTACAGGGTCAGGCTCTGGACGCCCAGACGCGCGCACTCGGTCGTGATCTGGCGCACCGAGTCGATGCCCTCCTGGTGCCCGCGCACGCGCATCCAGCCACGGCGGCGCGCCCAGCGGCCGTTGCCGTCCATGATGATCGCGAGGTGATCGGGGAAGGGCTCCCCGAAGTCGCGGCGCGTGGGCTGGGCTCCAGGGCCGCCGGCCATGTCCGCTAAGCCCCGCCCTTGGCGAGCTCAGGGATCAGGGCGGCCAGGGGGATCACCTGGTCGCGCTCCGGTCCGATCGAGAGCATCACGATCGGGGTCCCAACCAGCTCCTCGAGGCGCTTGACGTAGGCCTGGGCTCTGGCGGGCAGCTCGTCCCAGGTGCGCGCGCCGGTGACGTCCTCGCCCCAGCCCGGGTGGCTCTCGTAGATCGGCTCGAGCTCGTCGAGGTCGACGTCCACGGGGTAGCGCTCGACGACCTCGCCGGCGATGCGGTAGCCGGTCGCGATGCGCAGGGTGTCGAAGGCCGAGAGCACGTCGAGGTTGGTCACGATCAGGCCGGTGGCGCCGTTGAGCTCGAGCGCGTAGCGCACCGCGACGGCATCGAACCAGCCGCAGCGGCGCGGGCGTCCGGTCGTGGCGCCGTACTCGTTGCCCTCGTCGCGGATCTTCTGGCCTTCGTCGCCGTGGTCCTCGGTCGGGAAGGGACCCTCGCCCACCCGCGTGCAGTAGGCCTTGGCGATGCCGATCGCGCCCTCGAGCTTGTTCGCCGGGAAGCCGGCGCCCGCGGCGACGCCGGCCGTGCCGGTGTTCGACGAGGTCACGAAGGGGTAGGTGCCATGGTCGATGTCGAGCATCGCGCCCTGGGCGCCCTCGAACAGGACCATGCTGCCCGCGGCGTAGGCGTCGCGCAGCTCGGCACCGACGTCCCCGACGAAGGGGGCGAGGCGCTTGCCCAGCTCGCGAAAGCGCTGCAGCTCGACCTCGTAGTCACAGGGCGGCTCGTCGTGGACCTCGGTGATCCAGGCGTTCTTCTCGGCCAGGGCGGCCTTGAGCCGGGGCGCGAGGCGCTCCTCGTCGAGCAAGTCCCCCACGCGCAGGCCCGTGCGCGAGGCCTTGTCGGCGTAGCACGGACCGATGCCGCGCCCGGTGGTCCCGATGCGCCCCTCGCCCTTCCAGCGCTCGGCCAGGTTGTCCATCACGCGGTGGTGGTCGAAGATCACGTGGGCGCTGGCGGACAGGCGCAGGTTGCTGCCGTCGACGTGCACGCCGCGCTCGCGGAGCCCATCGACCTCGGCGAGCAGCGCGACGGGGTCGAGCGCGACGCCGTTGCCGATCAGGTTGACCTTGCCGGGGTGCAAGATGCCGGAGGGGATCAGGTGCAGGACGAATTTCTCGCCGGCGACGACGACCGTGTGGCCGGCGTTCGCTCCGCCTTGATACCGGACGACCTGGTCGGCATCGGTGGCCATCCGGTCGATGATCTTGCCCTTTCCTTCGTCGCCCCACTGGGCTCCGAAGACGCAGGTGGAAGGCATGCTTGCTCGCGGTGTTGCGGCCCGTCTGGAGGGCCTGGGGGTTGGAGGTGAAGCGGGGGATTTTCGCCGCCCGCCGCCCGCTTCACAAGAGCTTTTCAGACCACCCGCCACCGCCGGGGGTTCGCAGCTCGACCTCGTCCCCCGCCTCGAGGTCCATCGAGACCTCGCCACCGAGCCGCTCGAGGACCTCGTCGCCCCCCGACTCACTCCCCACAGCCTGGGCCGCGCGCCGCACCCAAGCCGAGCCAGGCTCCCCAGCCGCCCCGCCCGCCAGGCCCCAGGGGCCCGTCTGTTGGCGCTGGGCGACCCAGCCGAGGTGCGCGGGCTGCAGGAAGCAGAGCCTGCGCACCAACCCGTCGCCCCCGCGATGGCGGCCGGCGCCCCCGGACCCCCGGCGCACCGTGTAGCGCACCACGCGCACCGGGGCGTGGGTCTCGAGGGCCTCGATCGGGGTGTTGCGCGTGTTGGTCATGTGGGTCTGGACCGCGTGGCAGCCCTCGCCCGCGGGCGAGGCACCGGCACCGCCGGCGATCGTCTCGTAGTGGGCGAAGGCCGCGCCCCCGCGCGAGCCGAAGGTCAGGTTGCTCATCGTCCCGGACGAGGCCGCGGGCACCCGCCCGGGGAAGAGCTGCCCGAGGGCACCCAGCAGCACGTCCACGAGCCGCTGGCTGGTCTCGACGTTGCCAGCCGAGACCGCGGCGGGGTAGGTCGCGTCGACCAGGCTGCCGGGACGGGTGCGCAGCTCGACCGCGCGCAGGATGCCGTCGTTGGTCGGCGTGCCCGGCGGCAGGAGCAGCCGCAGGGCGTAGAGCACGGCCGAGACCGTCACCGCCCGGGGCGCGTTGACCGGGCCGGCTAGAGCCGGGCTGCTGGCGGTGAAGTCCAGCACCAGGCGTGGGCCGTCGAAGGAGACCGCCAGGTGAATCGGGGCCCTGCCACCGCCGGGCAGCTCGAGGCTGTCCTCGAATTCGACCCGACCACCGGCCCCCCTCGCAGCGAGGACCTGGGCGGCCTCGGCGCACTCGGCCACCAGCCCCGCGGCGAGTCCAGCGGTCCAGTCCAGCAGCCCGCCCGCGCGCTGGCAGAGCTCGGCGGCGCCGTACTCGGCCGCCAGGGCCTGGAGCCTGCGCTCGCCGACGCGGTTGGCCGACCACTGGGCCAAGAGGTCGCCCTCGCGCTCGTCGGGCACGCGCATGTTCGCGCGCACGATCGCCAGGAGGTCCTCTTGCAGCTCGCCCGCGCGCGCGAAGAACACCGGCGGCAGGCGCAGGCCCTCGCCGTGGATCTCGACCGCCGGCCCCATCGAGCCGGGGTTGGGGCCACCGACGTCGGCGTGGTGCGCGCGGTTGGCCACGAACAGGTCGGGCCCCTCGGACGGGTCGCCGCCGGCCAGGAAGACCGGCGTGACGAGGGTGATGTCGGGCAGGTGCGTGCCGCCTGAGAAGGGGTCGTTGAGCAGCACCGTGTCGCCCATCTGGAAGGGGCCGAGCTGCATGGCGGCGCGCACCGACAGGGGCGCCGACCCGAGGTGCACGGGCAGGTGCGCCGCCTGGGAGACCATGCGACCCTCGCGATCGAAGAGCGCGCAGGAGAAGTCGCGGCGCTCCTTGATGTTGGTCGAGAAGGACGAGCGCAGGAGGGCGGCCCCCATCTCCTCACAGGCCGCCGCTAGGAGGTGGTGGAAGACCTGGACGCGCAGGCTGTCAGCGCTCATCGTCGGGGACGTCCAGCACCTCGAAGGGCTGGTAGTCCAGCACCTCCCAGGGCTCGAGCGGCACGACCTTCCACTCGTCGCCGTCCTCGTAGCGCCAGACCACGCACTTGACCGTGCGCAGCAGATCGGTGCCGCGCTCGTCCTGCTCGCGGCGCTCGGCCGCCGTCAGGCCGAAGCCGCTGGTGTCACCGTCCTCGCTGATCGCCTTGCGCGCGGTGACGAAGATCGTGAACACGCTGCTCTCGACCGACAGGAACCGCATGAAGTCGTCGCGGGCGTCGGGCTCCAGCATCTCCCAGCCATAGACGTCCTCGAGCTCCTCGAGGCTCTCGAAGACCTGGCGCGTGATGACCTCCTCACCGAACTCGTCGTAGATCGGCTCGGCGTCCTCGTCGTCGGACTCTTCTTCCTCGTTGCGGTACGTGATGATCTCGTCGAGGAAGGTCCAGGAGATGTCGCGCCGGTCGCTGATGCCGTGCAGCACCGCGCTCGGGGCCGTGTTCACGTTGACCGCCACGCCGAAGTCCCCGCCGGCGAAGGTGCCCGTGCTCTCGATGTCCGTCTCGCTGATGTCCGGGACCTCGCCCCCCGCATCGGTCGCGCTCGAGCCGTCCTCGCTGGTCGCGCCATCGGTGCGTGGCTCGGGGCCCGTGTCTTCGGTCGTGGCGTTCTCGGCGCCCTCTTCCTCGAGGGCGTCGAGGTAGTCCTGGTAGCTCGAGACCGAGGTCGAGACCGTCAGGAAGGAGCCGATCGAGTGCACGATCACGCCCTCGGAGTCCCGGTAGTCCCGGAAGTGGTGCTCGTTGAAGGGCGCCAGCACGACGAACTCGCGCAGGGTGGTCGGCAGGCCACGCTCGGGCAGGTCGTTGCGGTCGGTCAGCAGCACAGGCCGGGGCAGCTCCATGTCCGAGCGGTCCAGCATGAAGTCGCGCATCGCCTCGGCCATGTCGCGGGCATCGCCCTCGTCGATGTCGCCGCCCGTGTCCTGGCGGCACATGTCGAGGATCCGGACGACCCGATCGAAGGCCTTCTCGGCCTCCTCGTCGTCCTCGGTCAGCATCGACAGCACGTTGTACTTGCTGTCCTCGTCCTGGATCATCACCCGCAGGGAGATGCCGTTGATCTCGGTCTGCTGGGGCTTGGCCCAGGCGTCTTCCTTGGAGTCCGTTGGTCCTGTCGGCTGTGCGGCCGGGTCGTCCCCACCGATCCCCCCGAACGGAGACGGAGCCGCGGGCACGCTGGGGTCACCGCCCTCCTCGGCCGCCGCAGCCGCGTCCTCGGCCAGGTCCTCCATCGTGCGCAGGAGCGCCGAACGGATGGCCGCGTCCATCAGGGTCAGCTGCTGGTCGTTGCGCGCCACGCGCGCGTCGGTGCTGGTCCCGATCGCGATCTGGAAGACGATCAGGAGCAGGACCGAGAGCACCAGGAACGCCAGCATCAGGGCGGCGCCCCGGCGTTCGACGGCGGCTCGGAGCCGGTTCGGTTGCAGCAGCTTCATTGCGGTAGGGAACGATCGAGCCCGGCGGGTCTTCCGGCATCGATCAGAATACGTAGCTCTGGTCGATGCCCTGCAGGATACGCGGCTTCACGTAGAACAGGGTGTGCGTGCGCACCAACGAGCTGCCGCGGTTGCGGAAGAGGAACCCCAGGAGCGGGATGTCCCCCAGGAGCGGGACCTTGCGCTCGGTCTCGACCTTCCGCTCGGTGGTCAGGCCGGCGATGATCACCGCCTGGCCGGGCTGCAGGTAGACCGTGGTGCGGGCCACCTGCTTGGTGATGCGCGGGGTCGAGAGGCTGCCGCCCGAGTCGGTGACGAAGGTCACGATGCTGCCGGACTCGGAGCTGGACTCGACCTCGACGAACAGGGACAGGGTCTCGGTGCCGACCAGGCGCGGCGAGACATACAGCTTGATGCCGACCTCCTTGTACGCGAGGTTCGCGTTGAAGCTACTCGACGAGCTGCTGATGCCGGTGAACGTGTAGTACGGCACGTCCTCGGTGGCCTCGATGGCGGCCACGCCGCCCTCGCGAACGGCGATCTTGGGGCGCGAGTCGACCTCGACGTTCTCGAGGGACGCGACGGCCTCGAGAACGGCGTTGAAGGCCGTGCCATCGTGGATGCCCGAGACGGTCAGCAGCGCCTCGCTCGCGCTGGCCGCCGAGGGGAAGTTGTAGGTCAGGTCGTCGACGAAGGTCTTGTCCGGGAAGTCGAAGATCGGCGAGCTCCCGCTCGGTCCGATGCCCACGAACATCTCGTCGGTCTCGACCACCTCGATGATCTTGGCCTCGATCTCGATCTGCGGGACGTCGGCCATGAACAAGTCGACGAAGTCCTCGACGTCGTACAGGAGGTCAGCCTCGGCCGTGACCACTAGGCGGTCGCCGACCTCGGTGCTCTTCATCGCTACCGGCGGCCACTTGCGCAGGTCCCCGTAGTTCTCGGTGTCCCACCCCGGGAGGATCGTGACCTCGACGCTGCCCGCTGCGGGAGGGGTCGTTGGGGCCGCATCACCGGCTGCCAGGTCGACCAGGTCGAAGGTCCCGTAGAACTTCATCAGGTCGAGCACCTTCTGGGCGCGACCGAGCGGCATCGGGTAGGGCTTGGTGATGTAGGTGGTCGCCAGCCCCGTGGTCGGGTCCGTCTGGGTGCGGACCATGATCTTGTCGCCGAACTCGGAGTACCAGTTGACCGGCAGGTTCTGGAAGTCGCCGCCACTGGGGGCCACGGGGGGGCCCGCCTTGGGCCCCGAGGTCGGCGCCAAGAGGTCGGGGACGCTGCGGCCCCGGTTGTTCTGGTCCGGGGAGGAGGGCGTCACCGCGGCCCCCATCTCGCCGGTCTCGAAGAAGGACCAGAAGTCCTCCGCCTGCTTGTCCCGCTCCCGCTCCGCGGAGATGCACGAGGTGGCCAAGCCCGCGAGCAGGACCAGACCTAGGGCACTCTTGAGGTTCGGCGTGGACATGGCCCCTCTGATAACAAATCGGGGGCCTCGACCGTTAGGACGGCGTGGAACCAAGGCCAGGGAGTTCGTCGAGGACCGCCGCTGCTAGAGCAGCGCGCGGACCGTCTCGGTGACGTCGGTGGCGGTCGCACCAGAGCGACTGCGGATGCTCTTCCAGACGCTGCAGAGCGACTGGTCGGTCATCACCTGCTGGCAGGCCTTGCGGATGCGCTCGTAGGCAGCGGCGCGCAGGCGGCTGCCCTCGGGCGACGCGGGGTCGATGCCCTCGTCCTTGATCTTCTGCGCCTCTTCCGTCGAGTCGTAGAGGGACGGGAAGTCGACCATGCCTGGGTTGGACAGCTGGCGGGCGTTCTTGAGCCCACAGATGTTGTCCGACTGCTTGACGATCCAGTCGGGGGCCAGGGCTTCGGCAGCGCGCTCCGCGATGGGAAGAGCGCCACCCGAAGCCGACACGGGAGCAGCCTGACCGCCGGCGGAGATCGCCAGGCAGCCGAGCACGCATGCAAGTGCAGCTTGTAGTTTCAAAGGAAGCATCACGATGTGAGCCCTCGAAGCGGGTGGGTCTTCCCCAACGTCCCCGGGGGGAGGAGGCAGCTGGGGTTCGGCCTGAGGGGCCGAATAGAGGATGGAAAAGCGGTGCCGGGGTCGATTCGCGACCCACAGGCTCCTTACCTATAAGACGACAAGCAGTCCAATCGTCGAAGCCTGTATCGAGTTCTTTGTTCTCAAGCCTCTGGCCCGATGCGGGGTCATCGAGCTAACTCCTTTCCAGCACTCAACTTCCCAATCGAACAAAACGGGATTGTTATGCAAACGGAGCGTTCGGTCCAGCCTCTCGGGCTGGGCCGAACGCCCCGTATGGGTCCCCCACGAGGGGTGGACCGTGCTTCAAGAGCTCAGCTGGCGGAGGCCAGGGTGGCCTTGTGGCTCAGCTTGATCTTGCCGCGGTCGTCGACGTTGATGACCACGACCTCGATCTCGTCGCCCGGCTTGACGATGTCTTCGACCTTGTCGACGAAGCCCTCGGCCAGCTCGGAGATGTGGCACATGCCCTCGACGCCCGGGAGGATCTCGATGAACGCACCGAAGTCACGGGTGGCCTTGACCGTGCCCGTGTAGCGCGAGCCGATCTCGGGGGTCTCGCACATGCCGGAGATGGCGTCGCGGCAGGCGCGGACCTTGTCCCCGTTGGTGCCGAAGACCTGCACGTTGCCCTCTTCGTCGAGGATCGCGATGCGGACCTTGTACTCGTCCTGCATGCCACGGATGTTCTTGCCACCGGGGCCGATCAGGAAGCCGATCTTGTCGGCCGGGATCTTGATCGAAGCGAAGGTCGGGGCCAGCGGCGAGATCTCGGGGCGCGGGGCCGGGACGGCCTCGAGCATCTTCCGGAGGATGTACTTGCGACCCTCCTTGGCCTGGGCCATGGCCTCCTCGAGGATCTGACGGGACAGGCCCTGGATCTTGATGTCCATCTGCAGGGCGGTGATGCCCAGGCCCGTGCCGGCGACCTTGAAGTCCATGTCCCCGTAGTGGTCCTCGGAGCCCTGGATGTCGGAGAGGATGACGTAGTCGTCGCCCTCCTTGATCAGGCCCATGGCGATGCCGGCGACCGGCTGGCTGATCGGGACACCGGCGAGCATCATCGAGAGGCAGCCGCCGCAGACCGAAGCCATCGACGAGGAGCCGTTGGACTCGGTGATCTCCGACACGATTCGGATCGTGTAGGGGAACTTCAGCTTGTCCGGGACGACGGCCTCGAGGGCGCGCTCGGCGAGCATGCCGTGGCCGATCTCGCGACGACCCGGGCCCATGATGCGGCGGGTCTCGCCGACGCTGTAGCTCGGGAAGGAGTAGTGCAGGTAGAAGGGCTTGCGGTACTCCTCATCGATGCCATCGATGATCATCTCGTCCTCGGGGGTGCCGAGGGTCGTGCTGGCCAGGGCCTGGGTCTCTCCGCGGGTGAAGAGCACCGAGCCGTGGTTGCGCTTGATGAAGTCCGGGGTGACGGAGATCGCGCGGATCTCGTCAGCGGCGCGACCGTCGCTGCGGCGGCCGGCCACGATCAGCTCGCGCTCGACCTTGGCCGAGAGGCTGCTGTAGGCGCCCTTGACGGCCTTGGTGTAGTCCTCGAGGTCGGCCTCGGCGACGCCGGCGGTCAGCTCGGCGACGACGGTCTCCTTGAGCTCGTCCTGGGCGTTCTCGGTGGCCTTCTTGCCCTCGGTCTTGAGGGCCGCGACGATGCGGTCGCGGTAGCCCGCCACGGCAGCGGCGATGCTGGCGTCACCTTCGATCGGGGTGAACTCTTCCTTCTGCTTGCCAGCCTTCTGCTTGAGCTCGCCGATCAAGGCGGTGATCTCGCGGATCGTGGCGTGGCCGAGCTCGAGGGCGTCGAGCATCGTCTCCTCGGGAAGCTGCTTGGCGCTGGACTCGACCATGCAGATCGCGTCGTCGGTGCCGGCGACGATCAGGTCGAGGTCACTCTGGGCGCGCTGCTCCTCGGTCGGGAAGGCGATCAGCTGGCCGTCGACGTAGCCGACGCGCACGGCGCCCATGTCGAAGTGGAACGGGATGTTGCTGATCGCGAGGGCCGAGAAGGCCGCGACCATGGACAGCACGTCCGCGTTGTTCTGGCCGTCGTAGCCGAAGGCCCGCGACTGGACCTGGGTCTCACGCCGGAACCCCTTGGGGAACATCGGGCGGATCGACCGGTCGGTCAGGCGCATGGTCAGGATCTCCTTGGTGGTCGGACGACCCTCGCGCTTGAAGAAGCCGCCGGGGATCTTGCCCGCGGCCTGGGTCTGCTCGCGGTAGTCGACGGTCAAGGGGAAGAAGTCGAGGCCGGCCTTGTTCGGGCCCATGACCGCGGCGGAGAAGACCTCGGTCTCTCCAAGGGTCACCATCACCGAGCCGTGGGCTTGGCGGGCGATGTGTCCGGTCTCGATCGTGATGGTCTTGCCGCCGATCTGTCCTTCGACGCGCACGTGATTGAATGTCATTTCTCTTTTTGTCTTTCGTCTTCGTTGGTTTCGTCTGGGACCGCTGGCACGAACGGCCGGCGTCCAGGACTGGAGCGGTGCAGAGCGCTTGCCTGCGCCCCCGCTCCTTCAGCGCTCGCTCGCGACCGGTGCTCCCCCGTCCTGGCGGAGAGCTCCCGTGTTCCGTCGCGCGAGCTTGGCGCACTCAAGCTTGAGTAGCGCCACGTAATGGCACCGAGCGCCCAGGCGCACCTTCGTCAGGGACGAAGGGCACCGGGCGCTCGATGTGGTTCATGGCTGCGTCAGGTCTAGCGGGCTCGCAGGCCGAGCTTGGCAACGATGGCCGTGTAGCTCTCCGGATTGCGCCGGCGCAGGTACTTCAGCAGCTTGGTGCGCTTGGCGACCATGGCAAGCAGGCCGCGCCGGGAGGCGTAGTCCTTCTTGTGGGTCTGCATGTGCACGGTCAGGTTCTTCACGTGCTCGGTGAGCAGGGCGATCTGAACCTCGGGCGAGCCGGTGTCACCCGCCTCGGTCGCGAACTCCGCGACGATCTCTTTCTTACGGTCGGAAACGATGGCCATGATGGCTCCTTAGCTTGTCTTGACTTGCCCAACCCCCAGGTTGGCCGGGGGAGGGGTGCTCGCCGCAGCGGGTCCGGTGCGCTCGAGCGAGCGCGGTCCGGGCCTTCCACGGACGGAAAACCAGGCGAACAGGTTAACGATCCGGAGCCCGACGTCAACGCCAGGTCCTCGATTCCAACGAGGTGGCCGCCCGCCACCCGGGCCTGGGGCGTCCCTACTGGGCCGCTAGGGGGTCGCGCTCGGGGAGCAGCGCGAGGATCTCGCCCGCGAAGGCGCTCACGCTGGCGGCGATCGCCTCGTCCACCACCGTGCGCGCGCTGCCGCCCTTCTCGTCGTTGACGCGCCGGGTCAGCTCGACCGCCCAGAGGGTCGTACCGGCGCGAACCATCGAGGCCTCGGCCCGCGCGACCACGGTCCCGTCGTACTTGACCTTCGACGTGTCCCAGTCCAGGACGGTGATCTTCAAGGTCGCGTCCGAGTCCCCACCACCATCGACCCAGTCCAGGGGCAGCGGGCTGTAGAGGCGCTCGATCAGACCCAGGTAGAGGGCCTCGCGCAGGGCCTCGGTGGGCACGCCCGTGCCGTTCTCCATGCGAATCCGCACGGGAGCCACGGCGATGTCGGCCGGCTGCACCGCGTCCAGCCCGCCACCGGGCAGGTACCCGGTGCTCTCGATCGGGTCCTCCTTGGGGGCCGTCGCACAGGCCGCGAGGACCAGGAGGGGAGCCACGAAGAGGGCGAGGCGAGGCGCGCGGCGCCGGGGGTTTTGCGTGACCTGCATGGTGGGGATCATAGCCTCGCCAAGCCCCGGTCCCAAGCTCGAGTCCCCCCTTCAAGAGGCGCGCGGAGTCGCGTCGCCTCCCGGGCCACCAGGAGAGGGTGCAAGTGGGCCTGCGCTAGGGGCAGGGGGGCGCTGGCATGCTCTGGGTGACGGCCACGACCGGGGCGCCCCCCACGACTCGGTCCACGGCCACGATCTGGCCGGGCTTGCTCTCGGACGGCAGGCTGCCGCAGCCGAAGCCGGGGGTGAGCACCGTCTGGTGGACCTCGAGCCCCCCACCGACAAGCGGCACCACGGCGTCGATCTGGACGCTGTAGCCGAACGTGATGAAGTGGCCGCCGAAGCCGACCACCACGACCTGCTTGCCAAAGTCCACCGCGGGCGGCGTCGCCGCGGCGGACTTGTGCCGGGCGTAGAAGGCCAGCCACGACGTCTGGTCGGTGATCAGGAGCGCCGCCTGGGAGCCCGCGCTCGGGTGGATCGACTTCTTGAAGTTCTCCAGCACCTGCAGCTGCAGGTCCGTGAGGGTGTGCTCGATGGCCTGGGTCAGGTGCAGGCCCAGCTGCGGATCGACCACGGCGGCCTGGGTCGCGAGCTGCACCCCCACGGGCAAGCCGAGGGGCACGCTCAGGTCAAAGGCGGCTTGGCCGGCCCCATCGAGGAGTCCGACCCCGAGGACCTGGAGGCCGGCGGGGTCGATCAGCAGGAGGCCGCTCCCAAGGGGCACCGGCGAGCTCGCCAGGGCGGACGAGACGCCGAGCACCGCCAGCCCACCGCCAGCCGTAGGGTCCGCCGACACCTCGAAGCGCAGGCTGTGCCCGGGCACCAGCCCCAGATAGCTGGAAGGCGGGGTCACGGAAGGGGCGCTCGTGCCGAAGGTCAGGTCCTGGGCCCGGAGCTCGGGCGGCGCGGTGCCGATCGGCGTCGGAGCGAGCAGGGGCAAGAGGCAGAGGGCAGCGAGTGAGGCGGTCATGGGAGCGGCGAAGGAGGGTGGACGCGGCGGATTGCGTGGCGGATTGCGCGGAGTCATGGCCCCGCTCGCAAATGCCATTCCATCGGCCGTGAGCCCGGCCGCGAGCCCGGGCCCCAGGGGGTCGGCGTCACCCGGCGGGAACACCGATCCCCGCTCCAGCCGCCGCGACCGTCAGGGGGCCGAGTAGAGGGTCGGGGGGCCGGCGCACCAGACCTCCCAGTCGCGCTCCAGGTCCGACCACAGGAAGTCCCCGAAGTCGAAGCCGGGGGCCGCGAAGGCCTCGACCCGTGCGGTCTGGGCGCCGGTCGCGAGGCCCTCTCCGCCGGAGCCGGCCAGGTCGACCAGGTGTAGGCTCGGCACCACGCCATCGGCCGGGTCGCGCATCCAGAGCCGCCAGACCCGGGCCGCGCTGTCGACGACCGTGACCTTGTACATGCCGGGCATGCCGAGGGCGTCCGGCAGGCTGTTCTGGATGGTGATGTCGTAGGCGACCATGCCCGTGCTGCTGGCCGCGGTCGGGGTCACGACCGCCGGTGCGTCCTCGAGGTCGAGCTCGTTCGGGGTCGGCAGGCTGCCGAGGGCCGAGGCGCGCGCGCGCCGCATCGAGCTGGCCCCGAGGGTGTCGCGGAAGCCGGCCTCGAGGAAGAGGTCGGTCTCGACCACGTCGGCGTAGCTGCCGCCGGTGAGCACGCCGCCGGGCACCGCGGTGCGCAGCTCGTAGCGATCGGCGCCTAGGTCGTAGGCCAAGCCGACGCCCACGCGCACGGCACCGGGCACGCCGGAGATGCGGGTCGAGGCGGAGACGAAGGCGTCGCCCTCGACCGCGACATCGGTCTCGAGGTTGCCCAGGTCCACGCCGGCCAGGCCGGCGGCGTCGAGGGTCACGATCGCCAGCTCGACAGGCAGGTCCGCGGTCGCGGCGCCGGGCTCGCCCAGCAGCGAAGTGGTCACGCTGAGCGGCTGCAGGAGCGAGCCGCCCGCGGCCAGGGGCGCCAGGGGCAGCTGCAGCTCGAAGGCCTGCAGGGCGCTGCCGGCGCTGAAGGACACCTGGGGTAGGAGGTAGTTGCCGGCCATCATCGACAGGGCGCCGACGCGGCCGAAGCGGATCGTCTCGGGCCCGAAGGGGCAGTCGAGGGCGCCGCCTCCGAAGGGGTTCGAGGTGCAGGCGCCGCCGGCGAAGTAGCCAGCCAGCTCGGCCGGGCGGCGCGGGTCGCCGTAGCGGTGCGCCAGGGACGAGAGGGTCAGCTCGGCCAGGTCCGAGTCGGCGGTCAGGCTGCCCGCGATGGCCCCGATGGCGGGCACGGTGGGCTCGAGCGGGATCGAGACCCGGCTGGCCTCGACGTCGATGATGCTGACGATGCCATAGCCCTCGGCCTCGACCGTCAAGATGGTCGTGTCGAGCCCGCTCGACGCCGGCGAGGCCTTGCCGGCCGCCGTGGTCAGGGAGAAGGCCACCTGGGGATAGATCGCCGAGTCGTTGCGGTGGGTGAAGACCCGCGCGCCCTGGATCGGCTCGAGGGTGGTCGCGTCGAAGACCTCCACGTCGATGTTCGCGCCGGGCACCAGGGACAGGGGCCCGACGACCCCGCGCTGCTCGAAGGTGCCCGCGTGCACGATCGTGGCCGGGTTCATCGCCTGGTCATAGATCGTCAGGGTGTAGGCCAGGGGCAGGCTGGCGGGCGAGACCACGTCGAGGGTCACCGGGGCCGCGAGGAACGAGCCATCGGGCTGGGAGCCGAGCACCTCGGTCAGGGTGCCGTTGTCCCCGATGCCGGTCGAGACCTCGGCCGCGCGCAGCTGCTCGCTCGCCATGCCGCCGACGACCAGATCGCGCAGGTCCGAGCCCAGGGGGCCACCCTCGCCGTCCTCGAGGAAGACCGACAACAGCTCGGGCGCGACGGTGTCGAGCACCGGATCCTGGATGTTCTCCTCGGTGGAGACGTCCAGGTTGCGCATCGGCGTGGTGATCGAGCCCCGGCGTAGGTTGAAGGCCATCGCGACGACGCCATCCTTGAAACGCGCCGCGAGGGGTGCGGCGGTGGCGACGAGGTCCAGGTCGGCCAGGGTCAGGACCTGCTGGGTGCCGTCGGCCGCGACGGCGACGGTGCGCTCGAAGGCGATCGTGTTGTCGGACTCGCCGGTCGAGGTGCCGAACAGGAAGATGCCGATCGTGTCGCCGGCGAGGGCGCCGGGGTAGTCCAGCACGACGCTCAGCTCGTCCGCGTCACCAGCGGTCAGGTTGGCGATCCCGATCGAGTCGCCCGGCGCCGGGTTCAGGGCCGCGGCGGTCGGCGCCGAGAGCACCGAGGTCGTGAAGTTGATCAGGGTCGGCGGCAGGCTGCCCCCGCCGAGGTCCGCGATCTCGCTGCCGGTCGGCGAGAGGGACAGCTGCACGGCCGCGCTCGCGCCGAGGTCGACGCGCTCGCCGTCGTCGTCGAGGCTGATCCAGCGCCACACGCGGGTGTCCTGGCCAGGGAAGAAGCCGGCCAGCACCTCGACCGCGCCGGGGGCCGGGTCGAAGACCGGCGGGGTGCCGCCGACGGTCACGTCGAAGGACGTGTCGGTGAGCGTGGTCGACAGCACGGCGCGGTCGAAGATCGCCGTGATCTCGCCGATGGCGCTCTGGTTGGTGCTGCCGGTCGGCGGCCAGCTCGCGACGAGGGAGATCTCGGTCGGGTCCGTGTCGGCCACCGTGAACTGGCCGAGGGCGGCCGAGGAGGTGAACAGCTGGCCGGTCAGGTCCGTGATCGCGGCGTCCTCGTCGAGCTCGACCGAGTAGGTCTCGCCCGCGGTCAGGGCCAGGGACGGCAGCAGCACGACCAGGCGACCGTCACCGACGAGGTGCACCGTTGCAGGCGCGGGGGCGAAGCCGTTGATCGGGCGTAGGACGAAGGCCCCGTCGAGGGTGTCGCTCGCCAGGGACTCGCTGAATTGCAGCACGACCGGGGTGGTCGAGTGGTGCCCACTGCCGGTGGTGCGGAGCTGCTCCAGGACGGGCGCACCGGTCGCGATCCATGCGCCGTTGTCGGGGGGCGAGGCGAGGGCGCCCAGGCTACCTGGATCGCCGCCACCGGAGGGCGGCCAGCCCCCGCCGAAGATCGGGGAGGGGTCGTCGCAGCCGGCGAGGAAGAGGCAGGTGACGAGGGTCGACCCGAGGAGCAGTTGGGAGGGCTTCAAGGAGGGCTGCAGCGGGGCTTCGTAGGGCGAGGAGGCCGCGGCCGGGGCAAGCGGCGTCACGTTGGGGTGACACCCGGGGCCCGAGCGCAGCAGGTACGGGCTCCAAGGGACGCCCGCGGGCCAACCATCTTCCCCAAATGCCCGCCCCGGCGCCACCCCGAACGGCGGGCAGCCGTACGAGCAGCCCCACCGCAGCGCTCGGACCCGCCCTCACCTAACAATGCGGAGACTCCCGCGCTCCGCCCGCTTGCCCTTCCAGGCACGGCACGACAATCGCTAACAGGCCCATCGCTGGAGTATCATCCAGCCCCCTTCCCCCCCAACTCCGACATGCCCCGCCCACGTCCCCTCCACGCCGGTCTACTCCTCGCCCCCGTCCTCTTGACCGCCTGCGGCAGCCTCCAGGCGACCGAGCCCGGCAAGGCCCCGCCGGCAGAGGTGATGCCAGCGACCGTGCAGCCCGCCCAAGAGCCCCAGGCCGCCGACCTCAGCGCGCGCGCCATCGCGGCCATCGAGACCGGCGACCTCGAGCTCGCCACCGGGCTGCTCGCCGAGCTGCGCTTCAACGAGGACCTCGCCAAGGGCCAAGCCGCCCTCGCCGCCGGCGAGCCCGAGGACGCCCTCGTCGCGATCGACCGCGCCCTCGGCGTGCATCCCGATTCACCCGCTGCCCTCGCGGTCAAGGCCGATGGCGCGATGCTGCTCGCGACCCGCATGATCGAGCGCGGCATGGGCGCCCAGTTCGTCGAGGGCGCCTACCTCGACGCGCTCGACGCCTACGCCTCCCTGCCGCGCACGCCGGCCAGCTGCACCGGGGCCAGCGGCGCCGCCGCCATGCTCGGCCGCACCGGCGTGGCCCTCGAGTTCGCCCGCGAGGGCATCGAGCTGCTCGACGACGAGGCCACCCCCGCCGAGCGCGCCCCCGTCCAGCGCGCCTGGGCCCAGGCCGCCTACCGCGCCTACACCGCCCAGCTGACCTTCGAGCGCCAAGACGCCAGCGGGGAAGAGCCCACCGCCAGCGACCTCGGCGTGCCCGCCGACGTGCTGTTCAACGAGGCCGACGACGCACTCAATCAGCTCGTCGCCTACCAACCCGAAGAGTCCTGGACCTGGGTCACCCTGGGCGACCTGATGCTCTGGGCCGGCTACACCGGCGAGGCCAGCACGCGCTTCCTCGCCGGCCTCGACCACCTGCCGAGCGACCGCACCCTGGTCGAGCGCTACCAGGCCAGCCTCGCCGGCCAAGGGCCCGAGGCCGTCGTCGATGCCCTCGCCGCTGCGTCCTCGCGCCTGCCGGGCAGCGCGCCGCTGGCCCTGGCCCTCGGGCGCGAGCGCCTGCGCGCCGCCGTGCCGAACCACACCGCAGATCCGGCCGCGACCTATGACGTCTTCGTCCAAGCCGAGTCCGAGCTGGCCGCCGCGCGCGGGCTCGACCCCGCGCTCACCAGCGAGTGCCTCTCCTGGGAGGTCATCGCCCGCGCCGGCCAAGCGTGGTGTGCGTACAACGACGGCGATCTCGACGCCGCCGCCGACATCTTCCTCTCGATGGAGGACGTCTTCGAGGGCGGCATGTCCTGGAGCCTCGGAACCGAGCTGCGCTCCGGCGTCGACGGCCTGTTCTTCATCGGTGACCAAGAGCGCCAGCGCGGCGACTGGGAGGCTGCGGCCCGGGCCTTCGAGGCCCTCTCCGCGTACCAGCCGGGCGACTCGAACTGGGCCAACAACGCGGGCTTCTTCTGCCGCGATGCTGCCGTCGAGCATGAGCTGATCGGCGGCGCACTGTGCGACCTCGCCGCAGGCCGCATCGACGACGAGGCCAAGGCCGCCGAGATCCTCGGCTTGGTCAGACTCAACGCTGCCGAGGCGACCCCAGAGCTCTTGATGGCCCTCGCCGACGAGCACTTCGCCAGCGCCCACGACCTCGCCGAGCGCAGCTACCAGGCGTACCTCCGTGCGGCCGAGCTGGCGCCCGAGGACGTGCGCATCATCAACGACACCGCGCTGATCAGCGTCTACTACCTGCACACCGAGCTCGCGCGCGCGGAAGAGCTCCTTCTCGAAGCGATCCGCATGGGCGAGGAGCAGCTGGCCGACGGCACCGAGCGCGACGAGGAGACGCTCTTCGACCTGACCGAGGCCTACGGCGACGCCCTGCAGAACCTGGGCGTGCTGCGCATGATGCACCAGGACGACGCCGCCGGCGCGATCCCCCTCTTCGAGAAGAGCGTCGAGGTCGGCCCCCTGCCGCGCCCGCTGCTCACCGAGGCGCTCCTGCCCTGGTGCCGGGGCGAGATGGCCGAGCCGCTCGAGCGCGTCATGCCCGAGGTCCACTGGGGCCGCCCCGCGAGCGAGCGGGTCCAGTAGCCGACCGCCCCACACACCCATCGTGAACACCTTCATGCCGCGCGAGTCCCCGCGCGCGCCCTACGCCAGAGACCTTGCCATGATCCTCCGATCCCTCCCGCTGCTGCTGCTTGCCTCCCCCACCCTCCTCGCCGCCCCCATGCCCGCGACGAGCGCGACGGTCCTCGTGGTCGACCAGGTCGACGACCTGATCCGACGCGGTCGAACCGAGCTCGAAGCTGGCAAGGCCGAGGCAGCCCTGAAGATCTTCGAAGAGGCCGCCGCCAAGGACTCCGGCCTGCGCACCCGCGTCTGGATCCTGCGCGCGCGCATGAACTCGGGCCTCCTCAACGACATCCTGGGCGAGATCGACACCATCGCCCGGGCCGGCGAGGGCGTCGAGACCAACTACCTGTACGGCATGGCCTTCGCGATCAAGGCCCAGCAGGCGATCAACTCCGGCATCACCGACGGCACCGTCGGCATGCAGATGATGGACGCCCAGACCTACCTGGCCCTGGCCCTCGACGAGGCCGGCGACCGCTTCAGCGACGGCTACCCGGTGCTGGCCACGATCGCCTGGATGAACCAGGACCTCGACGCCGCCATCGCCGCGTCCGACAAGGCCATCGGCTTCTACCCCGACGGCGCGGCGGTGCTCGTGCAGCGCGGCAAGATCCAGCTCTCGCGCTTCGTCGCCAACCAGGGCGACGAGGAGAAGGCCGAGGCCGTGGCCGCCATGGGCGCCGACGCGGTCGCGTCCTTCGAGAAGGCGATCCGGTTGATGGGCACGAAGAAGGACGACGGTCGCGTGGCTGAGCGCGCCGACGCCTGGAAGCAGCTCGGCGACATGCAGGCCTGGCTCGGCGACCAGGCCGCCTCGGCCCAGAGCTACGCCCACTCGATGTCCTGGGATCCGACGATCCACGACTACGGCAGCCTCTGGGGCCGCCTCGGTGAGCGCTTCATCCCGACCCTGACCAGCGCCAAGGACGAGTTCACCAAGCGCTGGGGCGCCAAGACCAGCTCGGACGCGACCCTGCTCTGGTACCTCGGCTACGCACGCTTGATGCAGAACGACGCCGACAACTACGAGCTCGGCGAAGCGGAGCTGATCGCCTCGGTCGAGAAGTTCCCGACCTACCTCAACGCCTACTACTACGTCTGCCAGCTGCGCGCCAAGCGCTTCGACTACATGGGCGCCGCGGACATCATGGTCGAGTTCTGGAAGCGCGACAGCGCCAACGCGGTCGCGACCCTCTCGGGCGACCTCGCCACCGCCCGCGAGTACCTTGACTACATCGTCGGCCAGTGCGTCAACGAAGGTCGCCTGCTGACCGCCGCGACCCTCTCCGAGATGCTCGCCCACTCCGACCTCGAGGACGGTCACCTGGACTTCAGCTACAAGGGTCTGTTCCTGCGCGACCACGCCGACCTGCTGCTGCGCGGCGGCGAGCATAAGTGGGGCGATGAAGAGCTGATGGCCTTCTACGAGGAGAGCCTGGCCGCCTACGAGAAGGCTCTCGAGCTCGACCCCGGGAACCCCAACTACCAGAACGACCTCGCCGTCGTCCTGCACTACAACCTGCGCCGCGAGTACGACCGCGCGCTCGAGCTGTACGACGCCGCCCAGGAGAACGCCAAGCGCCTGATGGAGGACGAGACCGTGCCGCTCAGCCGCAAGGAGCAGTTCCTCTCCATCGCCCTGCGCGACTCCGCCAACAACGCCCGCAAGCTGCGCCGCCAGATGAAGAAGTGGGATGAGGACGCCGAGAAGGAGCGCAAGAAGCAGGCGGGAGAGGACGCCGGCGCCTAGGCCTGGCGTGGGCGACGAGCTGGCCTTCCCCCTGACCCCATGGGGGCGGGTCCTCACGGCGGGCGCCTCGGACGGGGTCGCCCGCCGGCGCGCGCTCGAGCAGCTCGCTCGCCTGGGGCTGCGCCCGATCCAGTGGCATGTGCGCAGCCGCTGGGCGAAGACCGACCAGCAGGCCTTCGAGCTGACCCAGGGGTTCCTGTGGAACCTGCTCGACGGCGGCCTGCCTGCGCCCGCCGGCGAGCCGCGCTTCCGGGTCTGGCTCAAGGCCAACCTCGGCAGCTACCTGCGCTCCCAGCGCACGGCCGAGACCCCCGGGGCCCGCACCGGGGACCTAGCCTTCGTCCCCCTGAACTCGGAGCCACCCAGCTGGGCGGCCGCGGCCAGCTTCGACGAGCTCTTCGCCTGCTGCCTCCTCGAGGACGCCGCGACTGACCTCGAGGCGCGGCTGGCGGCCGCAGACCTCGACGCCTTCCGCGCCGCCTACGTCGACCACCCGAGCGCGCCCCTGGCCGAGCTCGCCACGACCCTTGGTGTCGACGAAGGCGCCCTCGGTCGCAGCCTAGGGCGCTGCCGGGCGGAGCTCGCGTCCCTGGTGCGTGTCCGCCTGCGGGCCACCCTGGCCTCGGACGACGACCTCGACGGCGAGCTGGGCCTGCTGCTCGAGCGCACGCTCGAGGAGGCCACGGGTTGAGGCTGCCGAGGCAGGGGCTGCGGCGGCTCGCGGCGGACCTCGCGAAGCTCGGAGCCGAGCCGCCCGATGCGGCTGAGTCCCCCGCCGTCGGGCGCTACCGGCTCGGCGCCTTCGTCGGCCGTGGCTCCCAGGGCGCCGTCTGGCGCGCGGTCGATCCCGTCCTGCGCCGCGTCGTCGCCGTCAAGGTGCTGACCACGCCACTCGCGGACGGCGCGCGGCCCTTTGCCTCGGCCGTGGATGCCGCCGAGCTGCTCGCCGCGACCGAGCTCTCCCACCCGGGCCTGGCCAGGGTCTTCGAGGGCGGCGTCACGCGCGCCCTCCTGCGCGAGCTCGGCGACACCCAAGCGGGCACGCGCCGGCAGTACTGCGCGATGGAGTGGGTCGAGGGCGACTCCGCGACCAAGCTGATGACCCGCGGCGCCCTCGCGGCCGACCGCGCGATCGAGCTCGTCCTGCAGGCCGCCCGCGCCCTCGCCGCCGCCCACCGCGCCGGCCTCCTGCACCTCGACCTCAAGCCCGCCAAGATCCTGTGCAGCCCGCGGGGCCCGCGGCTCATCGACCTCGCGATCACCCGCCGGCTAGCCCACGCCGCCCACGAGCTGCCCCACCCGGCCCCGGGAACGATCGGCTTCATGGCCCCCGAGCAGGCCTTCGGGCCCGCCGACGAGCTCGACGCGCGCGCCGACGTGCACGGGCTCGGCGCGACCCTCGCGGCCCTCGTGACCGGCAGCAACCTGCCCGACGACGAGGACCTCGCGCGGGTCGAGCCGCGCCTGCTCGAGGTCATCGAGCGCGCGACGGACCGCGACCCCGAGCGGCGCTACCGCAGCGCGGCAGCCTTCGCCGCGGCCCTCGAGGAGCTCGGCGCCACGCCCGAGCCCGTGTCGACGAAGAGCTCCCGGACCTGGCCGATCGCCGTCGCTGCCTTGGCCGTGGTGCTCTGGGCCCTCGCCGCGCTGCTGCCCGGCGACCAGCCCGAGACGGTCGACCAGCTGCTCGAGTCCGCGCGCTACTCCGAAGCCCTCGAGCGCTTGGCCGCCCAGCCGGACGGCGCCGGGGATGGCTGGAGCCCGGCCGAGGAGCTGGCCCGGCTCCGGGCCCAAGCCGGGGTGGCGCTGGCCTCGTTCAGCTTCCATCCGGCCGACCTCCCCGGCTTCGCCGAGCTGTTCGAGCACGGAGAGCTCGCGGGCAAGATCGAAGACCTCGTCGCCAGCCACCAGCGCATCGGTGCTCCCCCGCCACGGGAGCTGGCCGTGGTCGAGCTGCTCTTGACCTGGTCCGCCGGTGCAAAGGACGGCGCCCAGCGCGGGCGCGCCGTCGAGCAGCTCGTGTCGGCCTTCCCCGGCGATCGCGACGTGCAGCTTGCGGCCAGCCTGCTGGCGCTCGTCGAAGCGGACGGAGCCCGGGCGGCCGCAGCGGTCCAGGGGCTGGATCGCGATGCCGCGGTCGAGCTGGTGCACGCCGCCGCCGATCTGTTGGAGCACGGCGCCAGCGCCGACCGCGACGCCCTCGCCGAGCTGGCCGAGCAGCACCCCTTCCTGCACAGCGACCTCGGTCTCTTCGAGCTCGCCGCCGACCAACCCGAAGAGGCCCTAGAGCACCTCGACCGGGCCCTTGCCAGCCACCCCGAGCTGGCCAGCGCGCACCACCTGCGCGCCGTCGCCCTCGACCGACTCGGGCGCCGGGCCGACGCCCTCGCCGAGCTCGCCTGGCTGGTCGCTGCCCTCGAGGCCACGCCCGCCGCTAGCGACCCGCTGCCCCTCGCAGTCGGGGACGGGCTGGGAGCGCGCTCGTCGGCCAGCTACAGCCGGCCCTCCTCCGCGCGCCTGCGCACGGACCCCTGGCTCGCCGACCTGCGCCAGACCGAGCGCTACCGCGACGTGCTGGGCCCAGCCCTCGCGCGCGTGGACCAGCGCTAGGAACGCGGGGCCGCCACTCCGAAGAGTGACGGCCCCGACGTGATGATGCCGTATCCCTGGGCGCGCTAGCTGCCGGAGACCTCGCTCAGGGGCGAGCCGCTCGGGGCTCCACCGTTCGAGCTGTGGCTGCCGTTGCCACGGGCCTGGTCCGGACTCACCAGGCCGGCCCCATCCCCGTGGGGGGACGTGGCCTGGCGCGAGGCAAGCGGCTCGATGACCAGGCCCGGCGAGGTGAGGTAGGTCTTGTCCGCGCCACGGGGCTTGAGCCCCGCGATCGACAGGACGCGCTCGACGCAGCGGACGCGCTCTTGCATGGGGAGGCAATCGACGGGCACGTACGGCACCGCGAACATCTCGAGCAAGAGCTTCACCATCCCGTCGATGCGGACCACCTCCTCCCACTCGAGCCCTGCGCGCGTTCCGTCGGGCACCACGAGCTCCTTGTGCGGGCGCAGGTAGAACACGATCCCGGTCCTCACGCTCTGCATGTAGCGCGCGAGTCGGGGGTCCTCCATCACCTCGGACAGGATCGTCGAGTGGTGTGCGGCGTAGGCCAGGTTGCAGAAGGCGCGGTCGGATACGAACGCGGTGCCACGCTCGGTGGCATCCACGGTCGCTCGCGCTTCCATCTCGAGCTGGCGCTCGAAGACCTGAGCCTGGTACTTGTTGACCAGCTGCAGGTTCGTGCGCAGGGATTCCAGCTGGGCCTCCATCTCGGCCAGGACGCCACGGGCGACCTCCGAGATCATGGGCAGGCCATAGCGGTCGCGGACCCAACGGGCCAGGGTCGTCTTGCCGGTGGCGTGGGCTCCGACCAGGTAGATTCGCGCGGGGGGCTTCATGGCCCCATACTAGATGCTGTGGTTTCGGAGGTCCACAACAACTACAGATTGTGGTTTATGTGCAGAACCGGTGGACCCGCTGTGGACAAGTGCGGCACCGATGTGGATCCCCTCGGGGTCCTGGGCACAACTCGCCCCCTGGCTGTGGAGAACCTGTGGAAGGGCGGCCCCGCTCAGGCGATCGGGGTCGCGTCCGAGAGGGCGCAGCGCAGGTGATCGAACTTGCGCTCGCTGGCCTGCAGGATCGTGGCGACCTTGGGATCGAACTCTCGACCAGCCTCCCCGAGCACGTGGGCCACGGCGCGTTCGTGACTCCAGGGCTCCTTGTAGGGCCGCCAGGTGGTCAGAGCGTCGTAGCAGTCGGCTGCCTTGAGGATCCGAGCGGACAGGGGGATCGCCTCACCCACCAGGCCTTGGCCGTAGCCGCTGCCGTCCCAGTTCTCGTGGTGGCACAGGGCGACGTCCCGGCCCATGGTCAAGAAGCTCGCACCCGGGCTGGTCGCGATGATCGCGTTCATCGTCTCGGCGCCGATCTCGGGGTGGCGGCGCATGATGCACCACTCGGCCTCGGTCAGCTTGCCGGGCTTGAGCAGCACCGAGTCCGGGATCCCGACCTTGCCGATGTCGTGCAGGGGTGCGGAGCGCTCGATGTCGCGAATGAACGTGTCGGTCAGCTCGTCGGTGTAGTGGCCGGCGTCGCGCAGGCCCTCGGAGAGCACGCGGCAGAAGGCGCTCACGCGCTCGAGGTGGTGGCCCGTGCAGTTGTCGCGCTCTTCCGCCAGGCGCGCGAGGGCGAAGACGACGGAGTAGTGGGCCTGGTCCAGCCGCTGCTCGAGCACCTTGGTGAAGCCCTGCATCGAGTCGTTGCAGAAGCGCATGCGCTCCTTGGCCTGGCTCCAGGTCGTCTTGCGGCGGTGGCGCAAGACGGCGGCCTCGAGCACCGTCGCGAGGTCGTCCACGGAGCAAGGCTTCATCAAGAAGCGGAAGATGCGTCCCTCCGACAGGGCGCGGGACGCCATCTCCATGTCGTAGAGCCCGGTGAAGAGCACCCGCACGGTCTCGGGCGCTAGGGCCTGGATCTCGCGCAAAAGGGTCGTCCCATCCATCCCGGGCATGTCCTGGTCGCTCACGACGACGGCGTAGCGCTCGCCGGCACGGAAGCGGTCGAGGGCCTCGGCCGGGGTGCAGACGCCCTGGACCTCGAACTCTTGGTCGAGCAGCGCGCACATCCGCTGGACCAACAGGGCGTCGTCGTCGACGATCAAGATGCGACGGCCGGCGCCCTCGGAGAGCGCCTCACCCTCCAGCCAGGGGTCGGAGTCGGGCGGACCGAAGAGGAAGGGGTCGGAGAGGTTGGGGTCGATCACAGCGGGGAGACTATGGGCCGGAGGGAGACCGCCGGACCCGGGGGACGGATCCCGACTCATTCCGGCGGCAAGCCCCTGTTCGACGTGAAACCCGGTTGGACTTGAGTCCAGCTAGGGACCGCCTCCCAGGCGCGGGACGGTCCCCTGCGGCTCGATCGTGACCCCCTCTCCAGGCACCGCGAGGGCGGCCCGCGGTGCCCCCCTAGCCTAGTTGCGGTAGCCCTGGAGCGGCGCCGGGATGCGACCACTGCGGCGGAACAGGCCCGCGCAGCCGTAGCGCCCGGGGTCCTGGACGATGCCGGTGCCGAGCAGCCCCCCCCACTCGACCGTCTCGCCCGGGCCGAGGCCGGGCACCGGGATCAAGCGACAGGCGGTGGTCTTCGAGTTCACCATCCCGATCGCGAGCTCGTCGGCGATGACCCCCATCAAGGTGTCGACGCTGATGTCGCCGGGCAGGGCGACCATGTCGAGGCCGACCGAGCAGACCGTGGTCATCGCCTCGAGCTTCGCCAGCGAGAGGGCGTTCTTGCGCACCGCTTCGATCATGCCCTGGTCCTCGGACACCGGGATGAAGGCGCCGGACAGGCCGCCGACGCTCGAGCTGGCCATCAGGCCGCCCTTCTTGACGGCGTCGGTCAGGAGCGCGAGGGCCGCGGTGGTCCCGGGGGCGCCGGTGATGTCGACACCGATCAGCTCGAGGATGTCCGAGACCGAGTCGCCGATCGCGGGGGTCGGCGCGAGGGAGACGTCGACGATGCCGAAGACCGTGCCCAGCCGGCGCGCGGTCTCGCGGCCGACGAGCTCGCCCATGCGCGTGATCTTGAAGGCGGTCGCCTTGATCACCTCGGCCACGGTGTTCAGGTCGTCGTCGGGCGACAGGCGCGACAGGGCGCCGCGCACCACGCCCGGTCCGCTGACGCCGACCGACAGGACGGTCTCGGGCTCACCGATGCCCATGTGGGCTCCGGCGACGAAGGGGTTGTCCTCGACCGGGTTGGCGAAGCAGACGAGCTTGCACGCGCCGAGCCCGCCGCGGTCGGCGGTGCGGTTGGCGGTGTCGAGCACGACCTGGGCGAAGCGCGCCGTGGCGTCCATGTTGATGCCGGCCTTGGTGCTCGCCAGCGAGATCGAGGCGCAGACGTGATCGGTCACGTCGAGGGCCTCGGGGATCGACTCGAACAGGGCGTGGTCCGCGCGGGTGAAGCCCTTGTGGACGTAGGCCGAGTAGCCGGCGATGAAGTCGACGCCGACCTCCTTCGCAGCCGCGTCCATCGCCTTGGCGATCGGCACCAGGTTGGTCGCGCCCGAAGCCCCGGCGACCAGCGCCGCGGGGGTCACCGCGATGCGCTTGTTGACGATCGGCACGCCGTAGTCGGCCGCCACACTGTCCGCGGTCTCGACCAGCTTCGAGGCGTGGTGAACGACCTTGGCGTAGATCTTCTCACAGGTGCTCTCGAGGTCCGGGTCCGCGCAGTCGAGCAGGTTGATGCCCAGGGTCGTGGTGCGGATGTCGAGCGTCTCGAGCTCGACCATCCGGATCAGGTCGAGGACTTCGTTGTCGGTGAAGGGTGCCATGGGGGCGCTCTTGGATCAGATGCGGTGCATGAACCGGAACACCCGCTGGTGCATGGCCCGGACCACGAAGTCCTCGGGGCCGCCGAGGGCCTCGAGGTCGGCCTTGACGCTCTCGAACGAGGCGCTCGGCCCCAGCTCGACGGTCAAGATGAGGTGGAAGTAACCCTCGACGATCTCCTGGGAGACCTTGTGGATGTTGCAGCCGGCGGCGGCGAGGTGGGCGGTGATCTCGGCCAGCACGCCGGGGCGGTTCTTGCCGATCACGGTCACGATGACGCCGCGGTCGTCGCCGCGCGCGGCGCCGCCGGGCTCGGGCAGGTGGCTGAGGTTCGTCAGGCCGCGCTCGGCGTCCGGACCGCGGTCCGGGGTCGGCGCGGTGTAGGCCCCGGCGCCGCCGCTCTGGATCTGGATCCCGAGCGAGGCTGCGGCCTCGAGGGCCTGGG
Source organism: Planctomycetota bacterium (assembly GCA_029212845.1). GTDB lineage: Bacteria > Planctomycetota > UBA1135 > UBA1135 > JARGPD01. Next base: position 2,891 of record JARGPD010000011.1, on the reverse strand, counting down.
GCGTGACGACGGTGTCGGTGTCGACGGCGATCGCGGGGCCACCGAGGCGGCGCACGTCTTCAGCGGTCAGGAAGCGGCGTCCCATCAGCTGTGGTTCTCCAGTCTGTCGCGGCCATAGGCCACGGGTCCTTGTTCGTCGAGCAGCCAGACGACGGCCTCGCCGCCACGCACCTCGACGAGGTACTTGCCGGGCTCGGCCAGCATCTTGTGCCACAGGCAGTCGCGCTTGGTGGCGTGGCCCGGCGCGCCGAGGCTCTGGCCCCGGTCGAGCCGCAGGCCGCGCTCGTGCACCACGTCCATCGCGGCCGGGGTCACGAGATCGCCGGGGCCCAGACGCACCACGCTGCCCGGCGCGAGGGCGCGCAGGTCAGCTTCGGTGTAGAGGGCCTTCGACATCGGTGCGGGGGGCTCTTGGCGCTACAGGTAGCGCGAGAGCTCCTCGTGGGGGTTGGCGATCACCACGTCCCGCGACAGGCGGCCGGCCTCGGAGGCGGCGCCGGCGGCCTCGGCCACGGCGGCGCGCACGTCGGAGACCTCACCCACCAGGCACAGGAAGCTCTTGCCGCCCAGGCCGTTGGCGATGCGCAGGTCGAACAGGTCGACGGTGGCCTTCTTGAGCGCGCGGTCGGCGGCTTGGATGGCCGAGGCTACGGTGGTCGTCTCGATCACTCCGATCGCGTCGAGCTTGCCCTCGATGTACTCGTCCTTGCGGCGCAGGGCGACCTCGACCTGCTCGTGCACCTGTGGGATGTGCAGGCGGTCGATCACGTCCTGGCCGCCGATCTCCTCGCCGCGGCGCAGGGCCGAGCGGACGTCGTCGACGCTGCCCGAGAACAGGATCACGTACTTGCCGGGCTGCACCGGCGCCGAGAAGAGCAGCTCGACCGTGGCCTCCCACAGGAGCGCGTCGGCGGCCTCGATGCCGCGCGGCACGGTGGCGAACTCGAGCAGGCCGATGCACGGGGCTGCCGGGGCACCCTCGCGGAGGCGCGGGTTGTAGTCGTTGCGTGTCATGGTCCGGGTCCTACTGGGAAGGGTGTGCTTGGGCGGGGTCGAGGTCGCCGTCCGGTCCGAACGTGCGCCCCTCGAGCTCCATGCCGTCGATGATGCCGGCGATCGCGGTCTGGAAGCCGATGTCGTGGCCGCGGCCGATCACGTGGCGCGCGGCGCGGCCGAAGACGACCAGCACGCGCTCGCCGGTGCCGGCGCCGAGCGGGTCGACGGCGACCATGGTCTCGGCGCTCGCGACCTCGGAGCCGTCCTCGCCGCGGACGAAGGGCCGCACGACGACCAGGCGCAGCCCGGTCAGGGTGTCGCACTTCTGGGTCGCCCAGACCTGCCCAACGACGGTGGCCAGCAGCATCAGGCCGCCCCCCCGCCGCGCAGCTCTTCGAGGCCCCAGGAGGCCGGCGCCTCGGGGACATTGGCGTCGTCGACGATGCCGACCACGGCCGCCTCGTAGGCGTAGTCGCCGTCGCCGCCGAGGGCCACGCGTGCGCTCTTGCCGAAGGCGACCAGCACGTGCTCGCCGACACCGGCGCCGATCGGGTCGGCGGCCACCACGGGCGTCACCTTGGGCGCGCCGGGGTCGCGGCGGTCGTCGCACGCTTCGATCACCAGGAGGCGCTTGCCCTCGAGGTCGGACACCTTGCGGGTCGACCAGAGCTCGCCGATCACGCGACCTAGGAACATGTCGCGCCTCCCTGGCCCGCTTCGTTCGGGCGACCGATGGCCTCTTCGAGGGCGCGGTGAACGGCCTTGACGGCCTCTTCGATGGCTGCGTCCGTACCGGCCAGCCGCAGGCGCCCGACGGCGCCGTTGTTGTCCAGGCCGATCAGCCGCACCGGGGCAGCCTTCTCGGCCTCGTTCGCAGCGATCAACACCCACACGGCGGGGTTGACCTCGAGCGTGTAGAGCGTGTCCCCGCCGAGCACCAGCATGCCACTGCGCGAGCGGTTGATCAGCATCGCGTGGTGCGGCTCGATCTTGTGGATGACCTCGGAGGTCAGGATCGACGGCGCGAGGCCGTCCGCGGCGGTGAGCCCCGCCTCGCCCAGGATCCGGTCGCCCGCCTCGCGCACCTGGCCCTGGTCGGGGCCGTGCACCTCGAGGGTGCCGTAGGAGCGCTCCATGATCATCGCGCCGGGCTTCACGTCGCAGGCCTTGAGGCCCGCGTCGAGCAGCCGGTTGACCGCAATGCCCGGACACACCTCGACCCAGCAGGCGCTCTCCCCCTCGACGGGGAAGTAGCCTTCGGAGCTCGCCGCGACGGTGGCGGCGAACTGCGGCTGCATGCGGTCGATCACCACGAAGCCGCGAAGCTGGACCTGGGAGCGGGTCATACCCGGCTAGGGGGCGAGGTCCTACTCTTCGGGGATCGGCGGCAGGAAGGCTTCGAGGTCCTCTGCCGGCCGCGGGATGACGTGCACCGAGACGAGCTCGCCCACGCGGCGAGCAGCGGCGGCACCGGCGTCGGTGGCGGCCTTCACGGCGCCGACCTCGCCACGGACCATGACGGTCACGAGGCCACTGCCGGAGGTCTCCTTGCCGAGCAGGGTCACCTTCGCGGCCTTGCACATGGCATCGGCGGCCTCGATGGCGCCGACCATGCCCTTGGTCTCGATGAGCCCGAGTGCGATCAGACTGTCCATGGGGTTCTAGTTCCTATAAGGGGGTGGATGGAGGTTGGTTCGAGGGACCGCTGCTCACGCGTTGCAAGCGCCGGTCTGGATGTCGGAGTGCGGGCATCCGCCGCAGGGGCCCATCGGGCAGCCGCCGCCGGCGCTGCCGAGGATGCTGGCCAGCTCGCTCGAGCTCAGGCTCGAGCCCATGTCGCGGCCGGCGCCGGGCGCCGAGGTCACGGGCGGGTGCCCGCCGGAGCCGGTCAAGGG
>JARGPD010000010.1:39267-47739 GCA_029212845.1 Planctomycetota bacterium | reverse complement strand
CCCGAGAGCACTTGCAGCCAGTCCTGGAACTTCTGCTCGGCGGCCAGCACGGCCTCGGTGGCCTGAACCAGCTCGCCCGCGAGGCGCGCGTTCTCCTGGCGGAGCTCGGCCACCTCCTCCTGCAGGCGCGCGTTCTCCGCCTGCTCCTCGGCCAGCTGCCACTGCACGTAGGTCGTCCGCCAAGGACCGGGTGCCGCCGCTTGGGGCCGCTGCGCCGGCTCCTGGGAGGCGGCCAGGAGCGCCAAGCAGAGGGCGAGCGCCATGCCGACGTGCCTCATCATCGGTCGACCTCGTCCAAGTTGGCCACGAAGGTCGGGAGGTCGCCGCGCAGCACCTCGACCGGGGCCATGGGCAGGGAGAAGCCCGGCCCCGCGAGCCGCGCGCCCTCGCCGGGGCCGCGACCCCAGAAGTGCAGCTGACCCTCGGCGCGCTCCGCGCTGACCTCGAGGGTCCGCTCTGGGTCGAAGAGCTGGACCAGGTGCCGGCCATGGGCCTCGGTCACGAGGCGCGCGAAGGTGCTCGCGCAGAGGCCCTGGTCGTCCACGATGGTCAGGGACGTCGGGGCCTCGGTGAGCGCCGCGAAGAGCTTCTCGAAGCGCGGCTTGACGCCGGCGCCCAGGGGCCAGGTCACCTCGAGCCGCCAGGGCTGCCCAGCCTCCAGCCCAAGGCGCGCAGCGAGGGCGCCAGCGTCGAAAGCTTGGCGCTCGGGCTCGGCGTGCAGGGGCGTCAGGCGCAGCACCAGTCCCGCCGCGAAGGGGTCCTCCGGACCCGCCCAGCCCGAGACTTCGAGCACATCGTCCGGTGCCAGGTCGACCTGGTCCCGGACGATCTCACCGCCCTGCCCCCAGAGCATGCTGCCGACCACCGCCCCGGCGAAGACCAGCACAAAAGTGAGCACCGGCAGCCAAGCGCCGGTGCCCTCCCTGGGGTGACTCAATCCTCTTCGTCCCAGTCCCTGTTCTTGTTCTTGTTCCACCACTGCTGCCACTCGACGAAGTCGCGCAGGTTCTCGTCCGTGAGATTCTGCAAAGTCGTGATCGCGGGCGGGCCGACGATGTCATAGCGCTCGCGGGCGACGATGTCCTCGGAGTCCTGGTCGGTGATCGACTTGATCGGCAGCACCACCTTCAGGACCTTGTTGACGACTTCCTTGCGCACCTTCTGGTCCTGCTCGCGGAAGTTCGCGAGGGCCTCGATGGCGGCGCCCTGGATGACCGGGCGCTTGTGGTCGACCAGGTCGAGCAGCGGGTCGACGGCGTCCTCGTGCTCGGTCTTGCCGAGCGAGATCAGCACGCGGCGGTACAGCGCCTCGTTGTCCTTGAAGGCCTTGCCCGAGGAGAGCTTGGCCAGCACGGGCACGCTCTCGGGCGCCATCTTGGCCAGGCAGATCGCGGCGGCGGTGGCCACGCGGGCTTCCTGGCTACCGTCCTCGTTCTCCTTGCGCTTGAGCCCGAAGGTCTTCTCGAAGGACTTCACGATCGAGGCGCGGTCCTTGGGACCGGACTCCTCGAACTCCTGCAGGAGCGTGTCCATCACGGCGATGGCCTCGGTGTCCTCCTTGCCCTTCTTCTTGGTGTGGCCCTCGAAGGTCTTGATCAGTTCCTTGACCACCTCGCGCTTGTCCTCGACCTCGTCGTCCTGGACGATCGGCGTCGGCGGCTGGAGCGCAGCGGCGAGCGGTGCGCCGGCGAGGCACAGGAAGAGGGCGGCGAGGTAGGGACGTGGGTCGTTGGTACGCATGGCGATTCCGGACAGGGGTTGGCGCGGGGGGCTGCATGGATTATCCCCCCGAAGGGGTCGGGGGAACAAGGCGGGGCTGGATTCCCCTGCAGGGAACCGCCTTCAGCGGCCTCGGTTCCCCATTCGCTCGCGCAGCTTGCACCTTCACGTTACTTGGGAGCGGCTTGGTGACATCCCGTTGATGTTGGGTCGGGGGCCCGTCAGCGGCTGCGGTAGCGCTCTTCGGCGGCCTGGATGCGCGCCCGGACTCCCTCGGACACGGGCCCCGGGATCGCGAGGCGTGCGGTGAGGACCTGGCCGTCGGTGCCGAGCACACGGCTCACGGGCACCACGCGCTGGCTGGCGTTGGTCAGGAAGGCCTCGAGCGCGGTCTCGAGGCAGGCGACCTCGAGCTCGCCCACGACGACCGGGACCACGCGGCCGTCGACGACGAGCGGCTCCCTGGCGAGCTCCTCGAGCACGAGGTCGCGGGTGATGCCGGCCAGGCAGCCCTGGGCCAGGGCCGGGGTGTGCAGCACGGGACCGGACTCGGACGCGAGCACGAGGAACAGGTTCGAGATCGAGCCCTCGGACAGGAAGCCGTCGGTTGTCGTGAAGAGCACCTCCCAGGCACCGCGGGCGCGCGCCTCCTCCCGGGAGAGCACGTTGCGCAGGCGGTTGGTGGACTTGATCGCCTCGGTCGGGTCCCCGGCGGCCTTGTGGGTCCGGGCCAGGGCCAGGACGACGCCCCCGGGCGGCAGGACCTCGGCATCGCGGGCGGTCACCAGCAAGGTCGCGCCGCCGGCTGGGGTCCCGCGGGTCGCGGTCAGGCGCAGCAGCAGGCGCTCGGGAAGGGAGCCGCGCTCGGCGGCGAGGGCCGCGAGGTAGTCCTCGAGGGCGGCCGCCGGCTGCCACGGCACGGAGATGCCGAGCTCGGCGAGACCGCCCTCGAAGCGCTCGAGGTGGCGCTCGAGGAAGAGCAGCATGCCGCGCTCGAACAGCAGCGTGTCGAAGACCGACAGGCCGAGCTGCAGGCCTTCGTCGTCGGCGGGGATCGCCGGCTCGCCTGGCGCGACCAGGCGACCGCGGACCCAGGCGGGATAGGTGGAGTTGCTCACGGCGTCATCCTAGCGGTGCGCTTGGCCTCGGGGAAGCAGGCCAGGAGCGAGGCTGCCTTGTGTAGGGTCTCAGCATCCTCGGCGGCCGCGTCCGAGGCCCAGGTGATGCCGCCGCCGACGCGCAGGGAGAGCTCGCCGCCGAAACCCTCGGCGGCGTCCCGCCACAGGGGGCTGCGGATCAGGATGCTGAAGTGTGCGGCGCCGCGGTGGTCGAGGAAGCCGAGGCTGCCGGTGAAGAAGCCGCGCCGCTGGCCCTCGAGCCGCGCGATCAGCTCCATGCTGGCCAGCTTCGGCGCGCCGGTGATCGAGCCGCCGGGGAAGAGCGCGGCGAGCACGTCGAGGCAGGTCACTTCGGGCCGCAGCTCGGCGCGCACCTCGGCGACCAGGTGGTGCACGCTGGCGTAGGACTCGAGCCGCGGGAACTCGGGCACGCTGACGCCACCGACCGTCGCGACCCGACCGAGGTCGTTGCGCTCGAGGTCCACGATCATCGCCAGCTCGGCGCGGTCCTTGGCGCTCGCGAGCAGCTCGGCGGCCAGGGTGACGTCCTCGGCGGGGTCGACGCCCCGGCGCACGGTGCCCTTGATCGGGCAGGTGCGGGCCAAGCGCGGCGTCGGCACGCCCGGCGCAGCGGGCTCGACCTCGACGAGCAGCTCCATCGACGCCGAGAGCAGCGCGCCGCCGGGCAGGGCGACGAAGCCCGCATAGGGCACCGGGTTGGCGGCGATCAAGGTGCGGTAGGCGTCGATCGCCGTGCCCTCGACCTGGCCGACGAGCCGGTGCGAGAGGTTGGCCTGGTAGAGCTCGCCGTCGAAGATCGCGGCGCGCACGGCCTCGACCTTGGCGCGGTGCTCGGCCGGGGGCGTGTCGCGCTCGAAGGGGTGCCGGAGGGCGCTCGCGGAGGCGGCGGGCGTGCGCTCGAGCTCGGCCACCAGGGCGGCACGGCGCGCGGCGAGCCCGGGCCCGTCGGCCAGCACCAGGTGCAGGCTGCCGGCAGCGTGGTCCCAGACCAAGAAGTCGGTGTAGAGCCCACCGGCGATCGGAGGCTGGCCGAAGGGCTCGGGCGCCAGGTCCGGCGGCAGGTCGAGCTCTGCGGACACGACGCCGAGGTCGTAGGCGAGCGCGCCGAGGAAGCCGCCGTGGAAGGGGCCGGGCACCGGGTCGCCGGGCTCCACCTCGAAGCTCGCCATCGCCGAGCCGATCGCCGCGAGCTCGGTCGCGCCCGTCAAGTCCAGGATCGGATCGAAGCCCAGCACGCTGTGGCGCATGGGCGCACCACCGGCCGAGTGCAGCAGCACGTGGCCGCGCCGCTCGGCCAGGCAGGCGAGCGCATCGTCCGGGCCAAGCGCGAGCTCGAGCTCGAGCACGCGGGGACGCGTGGGCGTGGTGTGGGGTTCGTTCTTCATGGCGCGGGCAAAGGTTCGCACCCCCAAGATACCCACCCGCACCCCCAGACCGTACAAAGGCGCCCCATGAGCACCGCCCCCCCCACGAACAAGCGCTCGGTCCTCGGACTCGTCTTCCTGACGGTCTTCCTGGACATCGTCGGCTTCTCGATCATCTTCCCGCTGTTCCCCGACCTCCTGGACCACTACCTGGCCCTGAGCGGCGAGGGCAGCTTCCTGAGCAACCTGGTCGACAGCCTGCGCGAGCTGGCCGGTGGGGACGAGAACGCGGTCGAGACCCTCTTCGGGGGCCTGCTCGGCTCGATCTACGGGCTCCTGCAGTTCGTCTTCGCGACCGTCTGGGGAGGCCTCTCCGACCGCATCGGTCGTCGCCCGACCCTGCTGTTCACCCTGGCGGGCACGGCGCTCTCCTACGTGCTCTGGGTCTTCGCCGGCAGCTTCGCGATCCTGATCGGCGCGCGCATCCTCGGCGGCATCATGGCCGGCAACATCTCGACCGCGACGGCCGCCGTGGCCGACACGACCTCGGCTCGCGACCGCGCCAAGGGCATGGGCATCGTCGGCATGGCGATCGGCCTGGGCTTCATCCTGGGCCCGGCGATCGGTGGCCTGACCCTCGGCTGGATCGACGTGAGCGAGTCCACCTCCAGCGGCGCCTTCGCCTTGAACCCCTTCAGCGGGCCGGCCCTCTGCGCCCTCGTGCTGGCGATCATCAACCTGGGCTGGGTCGCGACGCGCTTCCCCGAGACGCTGCCCCCCGAGCAGCGCGGCCAGGGCGACACGCGCCACTCGCTCAACCCCTTCGCGCGCCTGGCGACGCTGCACTTCCCCGGGGTCGTGCGCACGAACCTGATCTACTTCATCTACCTGGTCGCCTTCGCTGCGATCGAGTTCACGCTGACCTTCCTCGCCAAGGAGCGCCTCGGCTACGGCCCGCGCGACATGGTCGGCATCTTCGTCTTCGTCGGCCTGATCATCGCGCTCGTCCAGGGCGGCCTCGTCCGGCGCCTGGCGCCCAAGCTCGGCGAGCGCCTGGTGACGCGCATCGGTCTCTTGGTGACCGTGCCCGGCTTCCTCCTGATCGGCCGCGCCGAGGGTGCCGGTCTGCTCTACGGCGGCCTGGCCTTCATGGCCTTCGGCAGCGCCCTCGTGATGCCCTGCTTGTCGGCGCTGATCTCGCGCTACACCCCGGCCGACCGCCAGGGCCTGGCCCTCGGCACCTTCCGCTCGATGGGCTCCTTGTCGCGCGCCCTCGGCCCGATCCTCGGCGCGGGTGGCTACTGGTACTTCGGCAGCGCCTCGCCCTACCAGGCCGGCGCGGTGGCCCTGGTGATCCCGATCTTCATGGCCGTCCAGCTGCCGGCGCCACCGGCCTTCGAGGACGCCGAGGCCTGATGGAGCCCGCGCCGGCCAAGCTGCGCGCGGCCTTGGAGCAGCTGCCGCTCGACCGGCTGCGGGTGCTCGAGCCCGCCTCCGGACCCGGCCTCTACCTCGGTCACTTCGGGCCCGGCTCGCGCGGGCTGGATCGCTCGGCCGAGGTCGTCGCCGCGAGCGCCAAGCGCCTGCCTGCGGGCCGCGACCTCGCGGTCGAGCCGGCCGACCTCGACCAGGCGGGCTGGGCGCTCCCCTACCGCGACTTCGAGGCCGCCTGGGTCTGCGACGTGCTGTGCCACGTGCGCGAACCCAGCGCCTTCCTGGCCGAGCTGCGCGACTGCCTCCGGCCCGGTGCGCCGCTCGTCGTGGTCGAGTGGACCCTGCCCGCCGCCGGTGCCCTCGTCGGCCTGCGCGACGCCCTCGCCCGCGTGGTGCCCCACGCCAAGGAAATCCTGAACGAGCCCGAGCACCTGCGCGTCCTGCGCACCGACGAGCTCGAGGCGCTCGTCGCCGACGCCGGCTTCGAGCCCACGGCCCAGCGCCTGCACAGCTTCCACGGCAGACCCCTCGGGCGCCTGGCCGCGCGCCTGACCCGCCCCTTCTGGCCCGTGCGCACCTGGTACTTTCGCCGGACGGACTGAGCCGCGAGACTCCTCGCCGCTGCCCATTGGACCGGGGGCCCGCTCGGGTTCCAATGGGACCATGCGCGCCGACGTCCAGCGCTACCTCGATGGCCTCGCCGCCGGACGGGGAGCATCACCCCACACCCTGCGGGCCTACTCGTGCGACCTCGAGGAGCTGTGCCAGTACCTCGAGGAGCGCGGGGTCGAGCAGCCGAGCGAGATCACGCCGCGCACCATGCGCGGCTTCCTCTTGCGCCTCGACGAGCGTGACCTCGCCCGCTCCAGCGTGCAGCGCAAGCTGTCGGCCGCGCGCTCGTTCTTCAAGCAGCTGCAGAGCGAGGGGCACCTCGAGGTCGACCCGACCTCGGGCCTGCGCCAGGCTCGCAGCCGCCGCCCCCTGCCCGGCAGCCTCTCGGTCGAGGAGATCGAGGCCCTGCTCGAGGCGCCCGACACCGAGACCTCGGCGGGACGCCGCGACCGAGCCCTGCTCGAGCTGTGCTACTCCGCCGGCACCCGTGCCGCCGAGGTGGTCGGCATCAACCGCGGGGACCTCGACTTCCAGCGCGAGGTCGTGCGCGTGCGCGGCAAGGGCCGCAAGGAGCGCCTCGCGCCCCTCGGCAGCCACGCCGCCGAGGCCCTGCGCAGCTACCTCAACGACCCCGCGCGGCCCCTGCCGGCGCCCACCGATCAGCACGCGGTGTTCCTCAACCAGCGCGGCGGCCGCCTGACGACCCGCAGCCTCGGCCGCATCGTCGAGGCCGCCGTCTTGAGCGCAGGCCTCGTGCGACGCGCTACGCCCCACACCCTGCGCCACAGCTTCGCGACGCACCTGCTCAACGCCGGCGCCGACCTGCGCTCGGTCCAGGAGCTGCTCGGCCACGCGCACCTCGTCACGACCCAGATCTACACCCACGTCTCGATCGAGCACCTGCGCAAGATCTACGAGCGCGCCCACCCGCGCGCAGGGAAGGGCCAATGACCAGTCCTAAGAACACCCCCTCCGGGTCCAGCCACCGCACCGGCGCCCTGCTCTCGGCCCTCGCCTCGGCGATCCTGTTCGGCGCCGCGACGCCCCTGTCGAAGTCGCTCCTGGCCGAGATCCCGGCCCAGGTCCTCGCCGGCCTGTTCTACCTCGGCGCAGCCCTCGCGCTGACGCCCAAGGTGTTCGGCACGAGGTCCGGCGACGGCAGCAGCCTGGCCACCCTCGGGTGGCCGACCGGCGCGCGCAACCGGCGCTTGCTGCTCGGGGCGATCCTCTTCGGCGGCGTGCTCGGCCCCGTGCTGCTGCTGCTCGGCCTGCAGCAGGCCGCCGCCTCGTCGGTCGCCATGCTGCTCAACCTCGAGACGGTCGCCACGGCCGTGCTCGGGCTGCTCCTGTTCCGCGAGCAGCTCGGGCGCTGGTCCTGGCTCGGCAACCTCGGCGTCTTCCTCGCCGGCGTGATGCTCAGCTTCGAGGGCGGCCAGCCCGGCCTGGTCGGATCGCTCTTGGTCGCGGGCGCCGCCATCGCCTGGGGCCTCGACAACCAGTGCACGGCCCTGATCGACGGCATCAGCCCCAGCCAGTCGACCTTCTGGAAGGGCCTCGTCGCCGGCGCGGTCAACCTGATCCTCGGCCTCGCCCTGACCGGCGCCACACCGGGCCTCGCCTGGCTCGGGGCCCTCTGCGTTGGCGCCCTCGCCTACGGCATCAGCATCACGCTCTACATCAGCTCGGCCCAGGTGCTCGGGGCCACGCGCGCCCAGATGGTCTTCGCCTCGGCCCCGGTCTTCGGGGTGCTCGGCGCGGTGCTGCTGCTCGGGGAGAGCCTCTCGCCCTTGCAGGTCGGCGCCGGCCTCCTCTTGGCCCTCGCGATCAGCATGCTGCTGCTCGACACCCACGAGCACGAGCACCAACACGAGTCGATCACCCACGCCCACGCCCACACCCACGGCGGGCCCGGCGACGACGGCCACCACGACCCAGAGTCCGGCGACGTGAACCACGGCCACGGGCCGGTGCCCGCGGGCACGCGCCACAGCCACCCCCACAGCCATGCGCCGGTGCTCCACAGCCACCCCCACTGGCCCGACCTGCACCACCGCCACGAGCACGCCTGAGCCAGGCTGCGGCGAGGACGGGTCGCGCTGCGGCCACGAAAGAAGCGGCCCGGGGGGGGCGGGGGGGGGGCCGGGCGCGGGGGGGGGGGGTGGGGCCAAGGGGGGGGGAAACCCCGGGGCCCGGGGGTAAAAAGG
>JARGPD010000010.1:32990-39257 GCA_029212845.1 Planctomycetota bacterium | reverse complement strand
CCGGGGGGGGGGGGGGCGGGGGGGGGGGGCGCCCCCCAACCAGGCGCCCCGGGCGCGGGTGGCCGGGGGCGGGCCGCTTTGGAGGTGGTGACCCCTAGGGGATTCGAACCCCTGTCGCCAGGATGAAAACCTGGTGTCCTAGGCCTGACTAGACGAAGGGGCCACCGTTGACAGCCGTGAGCCGCGTCGCTTTCGCAGGCAGCTCTGGCTCGTGTTGTGACCGGCGCTCTCGCACCGGGGAGCGGAAAGATACGGGCGCGTCGCTGGGCAGTCAACGTGAAGCACCTGGAAAATTGCCCCCTTCCTGCCAGGGGGCATCCCGACTCCGGGGAGGGGCCTCAGGCGGGCTTCCAGCCGAGCGACGCGAGCCGCCCGATGACGTGCCGGTACTCGGCCTCGATGCCGGCGACCCGGTCGACCTCGGCGGCCGCGAGGGCCCAGGTGTAGGTCTCGATCTCGACGTGCAGCTCGGCGGTGCCCCAGGTCTCGGGCTCGGCCAAGACCCGCTCGAGCAGGGCGTCGGCGTGGTCCCGGGTCGTGCCGAGAGCGCCGCGGGAGGCCAGGTCGACGGGCACGTGGAAGTGGCAGCGCAGCTCGTCGCAGGCCAGCCACTTGGCGCGGTCGGCGGCGACTTCACCGAGGTCGGCGGCGCGCAGCAGCTGGCCGCCCGAGGTGCGGCCCGTGGTCTGGTGCAGGTAGACCGGCTCGTCCATGGCGAGCAGGGCGTCGAAGCCCTTGGCCGAGGCGGCCGGATAGCCCCCGCGGAGGTCGAGCCGCAGGGCGCTGGAGTACTGCAGCTTCGACAGGCTGCGGGCGCGCTCCCGGGACAGGCCGAGGGCGCGGCGCCGGGCCTCGTCGGGCTCCTCGAACTCGACCGCCGCGTGGCAGGCGTCGAGGCAGACCCCGATCGAGCGCGCGCCCGCTGGCGCGTCCCCGGCCAGCTCCTCGGCCGCGTCGAGGGCGTCCCACAGCTCGCCGAGCTCGCGGGTGTCGCCGGCCAAGGAGCGCGGCTCGGGCTCGACGCCCAGCACGACCGGGATGCCAACGCCCGGCTCGAGGCCCGCGATCGCGTGGTTGGTCTCGACGAGGTTCGCCGCGCAGCTGCGGCGGAAGCTGTCGAGGTCGGCCATCGGCGCGCCGTCGCTCCCGACGAGCAGCTCGCGGTGGCCGCCGGTGTGGGTGCTGATCGAGAGGTGCCGGCCGGGCTCCCAGCGTGCCTCGCGGGCGAGCTCGAGGCCGAAGGAGGCCACCGCCAGGGTGTAGGCGGCGCGATCGGGCTGGGTCCAGGTCGGCTCGAAGACGCGCCGCTTGAGACCCGGCTCGTGGAAGTCGCCGAAGGGGAAGGCGTTGAACGTGAAGGCGTCCAGGCGCTCGTCGACGAGGAAGTCGATCAAGCGCGCGCGCTCGTCGGGGCACTTGGCCAGCTCGACGGCCGTCGCCGCGGGCAGCCATAGGCCGACACCGAAGCAGGCGCTCGCAGCCGCGAGGCGATCACGCAGGGGCAGGCTGATCTCGGTCAGCCCCGCGATGATCGGCTCGGCGGCCCCGCCCTCGCCGGTCTCGGAGACCGGCCACAGGTTCATGCAGGTCGCTAGCCGCAGGGAGCGGCCGGGATGCTCGGGATGCAGGAAGCGCATGCGCTCCCTTGGCAGGGAAGCTCGCGGACGAGCTCCTAGCCGAGGGCGATCCCCTCGTGGACGAGCAGCACGGGGATGCGATCGCGGATCGGGTAGACGATCGCGCCGTCCTCGCGCACCAGGCCGCCGTCGAGGGTCCCCTCGACCTTGTCGCCGCCGACGTTGGTCACCTCACCGGCGGCGATGCGCGCGTTGAGGGCGGTCACCTCGGCCTCGTCGGCCTCGCGCAGGGGCTGGTGCGTCTCGGGGCAGGCGAGAATCTCGAGCAGTTCCTTGTCGATCACTGGGGGGCTCCGGGTCGTTCGGCGCAGGGGTGCGGCCGGGCAATGTAACACCGCCGGCCGAAGCCGGAAGGGTATCCTGGCAGCATGCTGCTGACTGCCCTGCTCCTCTGCTTTCCCACCGCCCCCTGCGCCGCGCCCCTCGACGAGCCTGCGCCCCGTCCGACCTACAAGCTGCCCCCGGGGCCCGTCGCCGACCGGCTAGCAAGCCCGGGCGCCGCCGAGGCCCTCGCGGCCCATCGCGCGCGGAAGGCCGCGGGTGAGGTGGGTCCCGCCTGGGCCGGCCTCGGCATCTGGAGCTCCCCCGCCGGAGTCGGCGCGTGGGAGGGCGACAGCAACTGGACCCTCTGGCGCGACCTCTTGGCGCACACGAGCGACGCGCCGGCCGAGCACGCGCGCCCCAACCACTTTTGGCTGGCCCAGATCGCCCGGGCCCAGGGTCGCGACGACGACGCGTGGACCCACCTCGCGGAGCTCGAGCTCGGCGACCTCCACGACGCGCTCGAGGTGCTGATCCCGAACCACGCTGGCCCCCTGCCCAGCGACGGTCCGCTGCTGCTGTCCCCGATGCTGCCGCCGGTGCCTGTCTTCGACCCGCTCACCTGGGAGGGCCTGCCGCCCCTGCGCGAGTACGTCGTCGAAGGCCTGCGCTTGGGCCCGACCACCCTCGACCTGACCGTCTCGGTGCCGCGCGAGGGCGTCGAGGTGCGCCTCGCCCACCGCTCGGGCCCCCCGCTCACCCTCGCCGTCCACATCCCGACACCCTCCGACCGCGAGTCCAGCCTGCAGTACGTCGACTGGGAGCGCATCGACGAGCCCCCCTTCGCCCACGCGATCCAGCTCCTGCCGGGGGCGGAGGAGTCAATCCTCTGGTCCCGCTGCATGCCCAGCGACCAGCCCTGGCCCCAGCGCTCGACGAACGCTCCCTTCCCCCCGGGCCGGGACCTCGTGGTCGAGACCACACCCGACGATCCGGCCCTGGCCCAGCTGACCAGCTTCGCCAAGGTGCTCGACGAGCTGCTCGACAACCAGGTCCGCCTGCGGACCGTCAGCGAGCCCGGCACCAGCGAAGAGGAGCCCGGACTCACCGCGCTCCGCATCGACCTGCGGCCCGGCCCGAAGCGGCTCGACAAGCTGCGAGCGATCCTGTCCCAGGTCGAGCGCTACCTGCTCTCCAGGGACTGAGTCCGGCGGTTCAGCCCCCACTCGGCTCCCAGGGGCCCCGCCTTTCCCAAGTCCAACGCCGTTTGTCGGCCACCGCCCGGGCCCCCGGTGTAAAACGGGGCCCTGCACGCCCCCCTCCACGCCAAGGCTCCGCGACCCCCGCACCGGCCTCGGCAGCGAAACGCGAACCCGCGCACCTCGACCGACATGCACCAAGCCCACCGCAACAACTTCCTCGAAGTCCTCGCCGCACGCAACGCGGCCGCGATCGTCTTCTCCGGCGACCACAAGGTCCGCAACCACGACTGCGACTACCGCTTCCGCCCCGAGAGCGACTTCGTCTACCTGACGGGCTTCGACGAGCCGGACAGCGTGCTGCTCCTGCTGCCCAACGGTGAGGGCACCGCCGAGTCCCCGCGCTCGATCCTCTTCCTGCGCGAGCGCGACCTCGCGATGGAGACCTGGCACGGGCGTCGGCTTGGCGTCGCGCGCGCGACCGAGGCCCTCGGCGTCGACGCGGCCAAGCCGATCTCCGAATTCTGGGAGCACCTGCCGAGGCTGCTGCAGAACCACGAGGCGGTCATCTGCGCCACCGGCACCGACGCCGACCGCGACGAGAAGCTGCTCGCGGCGATGCACCGCGTGCGCCTGATGGCGCGCAACGGCGTCATGGCGCCGATGGCGCTCGAGCACCCGCGCGAGTCCCTGCACGAGCTGCGCCTGTACAAGAACCGCCCGGAGCTCGACGTGATGCGTCGCGCCGCAGCGGTCACGACCGAGGCGCACATCGCCGCCATGAAGGCCGCCCAGCCGGGCGGCAACGAGTGCGAGATCGACGCGCTCATCGACTACACCTTCCGCGCCCGCGGCGGCACCGGCGCCGCCTACAACAACATCGTCGCCGGCGGCGACAACGCCTGCATCCTGCACTACGTCGAGAACAACCAGGAGCTGAAGGACGGCCAGCTGCTCCTGATCGACGCGGGCTGCGAGATGGACTACTACGCCACCGACGTGACGCGCACCTTCCCCATCGGTGGTGCCTTCACCGAGGACCAGAAGGCGCTCTACCAGATCGTGCTCGACGCCCAGCTCGCTGGCATCGACGAGGTCCAGGACGGCAAGCCCTACAACGGCTTCCACGACGCGGCCACCCGCGTGCTCTGCCAGGGTCTGATCGACCTCGGCATCATCGAGGGCGACCTCGATGAGGCCCTCGCCGAGAAGCGCTACGTGCCCTACACGATCCACAAGACCGGTCACTGGCTGGGTCTCGACGTGCACGACATGGGCGCCTACACCAACGAAGACGGCACCCCACGCACCTTCGAGCCGGGCATGGTCGTCACCGTCGAGCCGGGCCTCTACTTCGCCGAGGACAACCAGGACGTCGACCCCCGCTGGCGCGGCATCGGCATCCGCATCGAGGACGACATCCTCGTGACCCCGACCGGCAACGAGAACCTGACCGCCGGCATCCCGAAGACCATCGAAGAGGTCGAGGCGGCCTGCGCCGGAGCCAGCACCCCGGTGCTCGCCTAGCCCACACCCCGGGCAAGCAAGCAGCCCCCGCGGCCTCGATGAGGCCGCGGGGGCTGCTTCGTAAGGTGGTGAGCGCACCAGGGCTCGAACCTGGGACCTACTGGTTAAAAGCCAGTTGCTCTACCAACTGAGCTATGCGCCCACCTTTGTTCTTGTCCCGCTCTTCAGCGAGGGGCGGAGAGCATATCCCAGGGGATCCCCGGTGAAAAGCGCTCGACCCTTGGAAGCTGAGAAAATTCCTCTCAGTCCTCCAGGACCTCCTTGGACTTCGCCGCGAGGATGTCGTCCACGCGCTTCTCGTAGTCCTTCAGCAAGGCCTGGATGTCGTCGTGGAGCTTGTGGTTCTCGTCCTCGGTGAGGTTGCCCTCCTTCTTCTCGGCGTCCGCGGCCTTGTTGCTGTCGCGACGGCCGTTGCGCAGGGCCACGCGGGCCTCCTCGCAGAGCTCCTTGACCTTGGCCGCGTACTTCTTGCGCTGGTCGCCGGACAGGGCCGGCAGCTCGATGCGCAGCAGCTTGCCGTCGTCCTGGGGCGCGGCGCCGAGGTCGGCCTTGGCCACGGCCCGACCGATCTCCTTGAGGATCCCCGCGTCGAAGGGCTTGATCATGATCTGGCGCGGCTCGGGGATCGAGATCGACCCGAGCTGGCTGATCGGCGTCATCGTGCCGTAGTAGTCCACCCGGATGTTCTCGACCAGGGCGGCCGAAGCGCGGCCGGTGCGGATGCTGACCAGCTGGTGCTTCAGGTGGGAGACGGACTTGTCGAAGCGCTCCTCGCACTCGACCAGGATGGGGTTCTTGCTCATAGCTGGATGGTTGGGAAGGTTCGATCAGGCCGTGATCCGGGTGCCAAGGCGCTCGCCCTTGACGACCCGTCCGATGTTGCCCTCTTCGAAGAAGTTGAAGACCACCACCGGCATGTTGTTCTCCATGCAGAGGGTGATCGCAGTGGAGTCCATCACAGCGAGTCGGCGGCTCAGGACGTCCATGTAGGTCAGGTGGTCGAGGCGCTTGGCCGTCGGGTCCGTCTTGGGGTCGGCGGTGTAGACGCCGTCGACCTTGGTCGCCTTGAGCAGCGCCTCACAGCCGAGCTCGGTAGCGCGCAGGGCGGCCGCTGTGTCGGTCGTGAAGAAGGGGTTGCCTGTGCCGGCGGCCAGGATCACGACGCGCCCCTTCTCGAGGTGCGCGAGGGCCCGGCGCCGGACGAAGGGCTCGGCTGTCGCGCGCACTTCGATGGCGGTCATCACGCGGGTGGGCTTGCCGGCGGCCTCGATCGCCTCCTGCAGGGCCAGGCCGTTGATCACCGTGCCCAGCATGCCCATGTAGTCCGCGCTGGCGCGGCTCGACCCCATCTTCGAGAACTCCGCCCCGCGTAGGATGTTGCCACCCCCGCAGACGATCGCCACCTCGACGCCGAGCCCGGCGACGTGGACGATCTGCTTGGCGATCTTGTTGACAGAGTCCGGGTCGATGCCGTGGCCGGTCTCGGGGTTGCCGAGGGCCTCGCCAGAGAGCTTCAGGAGTACGCGACTGTAGGGCATGCGAGGATTGTAGAGCGAAGCGGGCCGGGGCGCCCCCCGGCTGGTGGGGGGGCCGGGGGCCCCCACCCCGGTGCCACCCGCCAAAACCGCCGGGGGAGCAGTCCA
>JARGPD010000010.1:0-32980 GCA_029212845.1 Planctomycetota bacterium | reverse complement strand
CGCGACGCGGCCCGGGACTCCCGCGTCTTGTGGGAGTCCCGGGCCGCACCTAGCGGATTCCAGCAGGAATCAGCCGATGTCGAAGCGGAAGAAGCCTTCGATCTTGGCCTCTTTGCCCAGGGCGGCGGCGAGCACCTTGGAGACGCTCTGCTTATCGTCCTTGACCCAGGGCTGCTCGGGCAGCACGAGCTCGCTGAAGAACTTGCCCAGCTTGCCCTCGATGATCTTGTCCTGGATCTCGGCCGGCTTGTCCTTGACCGTCTCGCGGTGGATGGCGCGCTCGCGCTCCACGTCCTCGGCCGGGACCTCGTCGCGGGTCATGTGCGGCGGGTTGTGGAAGGCGATGTGCAGGCCCAGGTCCTTGGTGAAGGCGTCGAGCTTGTCGCCGGCATCCGCCGTGACGCTGACCAGCACACCGAGCTTGTCGTTGTGGTGGATGTAGCTGTCGACCTTGCCGTTGGCGTTGTCGAAGAAGCCAAGGCGCGTGACCTTGATGTTCTCACCGAGCTTGCCGATGACCTGCTGGATGAAGGCCTCGACGGTGTCTTCTTCGCCGCTCCACGCCTGGGCGTAGAGCTCCTCGACGCCGGCGGGCTTGTGCTCTGCGACGTGCTTCGAGAGGGCCACGAGCATGGCCTCGAAGTCGTCGGTGCGCGCGACGAAGTCGGTCTCGCAAGAGACCGAGATCACGGCGCCCCGCTTGTTGTCGTCGGAGATCCAGGCGAAGACGCGACCCTCGGAGGTCTCGCGGCTGGCCTTCTTCGCGGCGGTCTTCAGGCCTTGCTTGCGCAGGTGGTCCTTCGCGGCCTGGACGTCGCCCTCACAGGCCTCGAGGGCCTTCTTGCAGTCCATCATGGCGGCGCCGGTCTCCGTGCGCAGCTCACGAACCATCGTGGCGGTGATGTTTCCCATGACTAAATGAGTGGGTGACGGGATGTTCCCGTGTGTTCGAAGTGGAGTGATGTAAGCGCGGACCCCACGCGCGATGCAATCGAGCGTGAGGTCCGTGGATGTAGCGGCTCGCGCTCGGGCTTCAGGAAGCCGGTGCGTCGGTCTTGGTCTCAGCAGCGGCTTCCTCGGTGGCAGCGGGAGCCTCCTCGGCGGCCGGAGCTTCCTCGCTCTTGGCCTCCTCGGTGGCGCCAGCCAGCTGCTCGGCTTCGGCGCCGGGCATGGGCAGCTTGTTGCCAAGGGTCGGGCGCGGCTCGCCCTCGGGGATGTCCTCGTGGCGCTCGGCGGAGCCGGCGGCGGCGGAGACCTCACGGGCGGCGGCGGCGCCTTCCTCGACGGCCTCGACCAGGTAGCTGATCAAGAGGCGGACGCTCTTGAGCGAGTCGTCGTTGCCCGGGATCACGATGTCGACCATGTCCGGATCGCAGTCGGTGTCGAGCAGGCCGATCACCGGGACGCCCATCTTACGGGCCTCGCGCACGGCGTTGTACTCGCGGCCGGGGTCGACGACGACCATGGCGCCGGGCATGCCGTTCATCTCGCGGATGCCGCCCAGGTTGCGGTTGATCTTGCGCGACTCGCGACGCAGGGAGGACTGCTCCTTCTTGCTGAGCGTCGCCAGCTGGCCGGACTCCTCGCGGCCCTCGAGCTCTTCGAGGCGCTTGAGGCGGCTGCGGATGACGGTGTAGTTCGTGAGCGAGCCACCGATCCAACGCTCGACGACGACGGGCATGCCCGTGCGCTCGCCGGCTTCGGTGACGACCCCCTTGATCTGGCGCTTGGTGCCGACCCAGAGGATCTGGCTGCCTTCGGCGGCGAGCTTCTGGAGGAAGTTGCGCGCGCGCAGCAGACCGCGAACGGTCTGGCGGATGTCGATCACGTGGATCAGGCTGCGGCGGCCGTGGATGAACGGCGCCATCTTCGGGTTCCAGCGCGAGACGCGGCAGCCGAAGTGCACACCCGACTGGATGAGTTCGCTCGGATTGATCTGGTTCATGAGCTTTCGCTGAGGGACGCCTTGAGGCAGGCCATCCATAAGGAGAGGAGAGTGGAGCTGAGAGCAGCCCCGGTCTTGGGTTGTTGGGGCCTTCCGGGGCCTTGCTAGGCACCTTTGGGCGAATTCCGTTCGGTCGCCACAGCGCGTGCGGCTAGGTTCGGGCCCCCAATCCGACCTCCAGGGAGAGCGCCTCCTCGGAGGTCGCTGCCTTCTGTAGAAGAATCGGGGCGCAGCAGTGTAGCGATGGAACCCAGGAAGTCAATCACTCAGCAGGTGGCCCTAGAGCCGCCCAAGAGGTACGCTAAAAGCAAGGTTCTAGGGCCCGACTCCGTTGGGCCCTTGGACCTGCCTGATTTCCTAGGGCCCTTGGAGCGTGCCTCCGAGCGCCCGGTTGCGGGCACCTCACCTGCCCGATCCCTCGCCGCACCGGGGAGATCCGGGCGCTCTCTAAGCATGCCATCGTCACCACTACTCCTGATCGCGGACCACCGCGGCGAGGGACTCGAGCACCGGCTCGAGGAGCTCGGACTGGAGGGCTTTCGTAGCCAGGTGACGACCAACCTGCGGGCCACCCTGCGGGCCATGGATGCGGAGGTGCCGAGCCTGATCCTGCTGGACAGCCTCTCCTCCGAGGGCGTCGAGGAGCTGCGCGCCCTCGACCAGGCCCGCGCCGGCGACCCGCCCATCCCGCTCCTGTGGCTGACCCGGCTCGACGGCAAGTCCCCGCTCACCGGTGCCTTGGCCTCGATGCGCAACGAGGTCTGGGACCTCGCCGATCGCAGCGCGCCCCTCGAGGAGCTGCGCATGCGCCTCGGTCGCCTGCTCAGCGAGTCGCGGCTCCTGTCCGAGATCGTCGAGCTGCGCCACCGCGCCCACCACGACGACCACACCAACCTGCTGCGCGTGGGCGCCTTCCAGGCCCGGCTCGAGGAGCACTTCTCCGCGGCCCAGCGCCACGACCTCGACCTGGCCCTGGTCCTGATCGACCTGGACAGGTTCGGCGCGGTCAACAAGCAGCACGACCACACGGTCGGCGACATCCTGATCCAGCAGGCCGGCGAGATCATCCGCCGCACCCTGCGCACCGAGGACGTGGCCGGTCGCATCGGCGGCGACGAGTTCGCCGTCGTCCTGCCCTACACCCAGAAGGTCGACGCCGCCCGCGTGGTCAACCGCCTCGTCGACGAGATCCACAAGCTCTCCGGCCGGCCCAAGGGCTCCAAGCGCGAGATCGTCGTCAGCGCGAGCCTCGGCTTCGAGACCTTCAACGGCCGCGACATCGACTCGGTCGAGACCCTGCGCCGGCACGCCGAGCGCGCGCTACGTGCCGCCAAGATTCGCGGCGGCAACGTCGGAGTCTACTATCGCCAGCTCGAGCCCTCCGAGGGCGAGGGCGTCGCCCTGGGATAGCCCGGCCCCTCCACCACGGTCCGCGCTAGCGGCCGGCGCGAACGATCCGGAGGTCCAACCAGTTGGCCCGGTCCCCCGTGATCGAGTTCGATGCGGCATCGACCTCGAGCTCTAGCCGGCCAGTCTCGGTCAGCTCCAGCGCTGGCAACTCGACGGCCGGGGAGCCGGAGCTCAGCTCCTCGCTCTCCCAGACCAGCTCACCGGCATGGAACACCCGGAAGATCACCGAGCCATCGGCGGGCAGGCGCAGCACCGAGTCGTCGACGCCGACCGCACCGCGCAGGGTCCCCCCTGCAGGCAGGTCGAAGGCCAAGCGGCTAGGGGCGTGGACGCCGAGCCCGCGGGCGTGGGTGCGGCCGTCGACGCGCAGGGGGCCTCCACCCACGGCGCGATCGACGCGCGGCGGCCAGGCCAGGCCGAAGCCATCGTCGAACAGGCCGTTGGGGCCGAGGTCCTCGAAGGCGAGGTCGCCAAGGAAGACTAGGCGCGGATCATCGAGGGCCACCTGGACCAGCAGCTCGAGGCCGATGCTCAGCGGCTCGTCCGCGCCACGGTCGAGGGCCAGGGCGCCCGAAGTGATGCCGGCGAAGGAGCCGCGCAGGCGCGAGCCGTCGACTAGGTCGACGGAGATCGGCGTCGCATCCCCTGGCTCGGGCGACAGGGGCTCGAGCGCTTCGACGTGGAGGGCGGCTAGCTCGCTCCAGGCGATCAGCCGCTCACCAAGCTCGCCCTCGAACAGCACGCCCTCGGGGGAGAAGCCGAGCAAGAAGCCATCGAGCGGGTCGAAGCCGCCGCCCGTCCGGCGCCAGGCGCGGTCGCCCTCCGAGGGGGGCGAGAGCTGGGCCAGGCGGTCTCGATCATCGAGCGCCAGCACGAGGGAGACCTCCTCCAGGGCAAAGCTGGCGAACAAGCCGCCGACCAGGCTCAGGTCGATGCGCTCCTCGCCCCCACCGACGACCTCGCCACGCACGCGGTCGCCGCTGAGCAGGCGTAGCTCGAAACCGCCCTCGGGAGCCGCCGGAGTAGGACCCGGTAAGAAGCTCAAGAGGGCGCTCTTGGGCCCCATCTCGGCCAGCTCTAGCCCGTCGATGGCGATGGCCTTGCGAGTCCCGTCCAGGGCCTCGATGGAAACCTCAGAGCCCTCTCCGGGGAGCGGAGCGTGGAGGGCGAGGGGCAGGGTGAGGACAAGGCTCAGTGTGGCGCGCAACATGGCACCATCCTAGCGACGGGCGCCCAGCGGTCACCAGATGGACTCGACAACCAGAAGGGTCCCAGCAGCCACGTCGGCAGGCATGTTGGCACGACTGTCGAGGACACTCCCAGCGTGGGCACTCTCCATTGGCATGCAGGGGCGAGCCTGCGCCCGCGACTGGTGATGTCCGCGCCGGCGACGAGCATCAGCTTGGATGCCGTGCCCGACCGGGTGTCAGCTGCTGTTCTCTTCGGTCCGCACTCGAGTCAGCTCCCAGGGCGGACCAAGACCAGGGCCTCGGCCAGGGGTGGCACGACGACCTTGCCCTCGAGCCCAAGCGCGGGCACGCTCCACGCGAACGCGCCGTTCGGCAGGCCGGACAGGAGCAGCCGCCCCTCTTCATCCGTGACGAGCCCTGCGGAAGGGGCCTCGACACGACCCGCCGCGACCCAGCCGGCTACGTCGGTGGCGTACTCCTCGGAGAGCACCTCGACCGCCACCCCATCGAGCAGCATCCCGCCCGAGTCGCGCACCTCGAAAGCGAGGTCCCCTACCCGTCGGAACTCGATCACCACCGGCTCGGCACCCTCCTCGACCGCATGCACCATACGCGACTCGGTCCAGACCCAGGACGCCATCGGCCGACACTCGAACTCAACGTCGCTGACGGGGCCAATGAGCACGTTGCCCTGGTCATCAGAGAACCTCATTGATGCCGCTGTGTCCATGGCGGCGATCGCAGTCTGCATCGAGACCCCAGCCAAGGGAACGCCTCGATCCTGGACCAGTAGATTCACGTAGTGGTCCACATCAAAGATCACCTGAATCGGATCTCCGTTCTCGGGGACTTGAATCGGAACGCCTGCCAAGAGAGCCGAGTCCGGCCTCAGAGCCCGAAGCACACCCGATTCGAATGGTACCGGTCCTAGGTCAGCGACCCCTGAACTGTCCGCGTAGCCGAAGTAGGAGTAATGACCTGGAGCGATCGCAGGGCCAACACCAACCACTGTCCCCGGAATCGGCTGCCCCGCTGGGTCGACCACTTCGACCTTCAAGTTTCGATCGCATGGCTTCAGGCTGACCTGATTGTGAGTGCCGGGCAAGACTTCTAAGGATGCTCCGGCGATGGCCACTCCATTGACAGGCTCGTGCAATACCAGAACCGCTGGGCCTGGCTGGATGCCGTCGATCCGTACGAGACCAGCTTCTAGGTGCTCTGCTTGTAGGATGCACTCCCGCTCGACAGTCTCGAACGCACTCCCTAAGTAGACGCGGATGAATCCACCCACACAGTCGGAACCAAGCTGACCTAGGTTGACTTCGAGGCCAGCCCCGCCGTGCACTTCTAGGCGCAAGGTCCAAGGGCCTCGACCTGTCAAGTACTCGACCCTCTGCTCCCGATAGGTCTCGCTCCCGTTGGAGACAAGGAACGGAAATCGGCCAGCGTGCATGCCTGACTCTCGGTGGATGAGCAGCTCGCCCCTCCGCTGGAGTTGTAACCACTCGCCCGAAGAGTCGATCTCGATCCAAGCTTCCTCATCAAGTCTCAAGCCCACAACCTCGATCTCCGCCCAGCTGTCTTGGGCCAGGAGTACATCTCCGAAGTCCACGAAGTTGGAGGTACCGTCAGATTCGAAACGCGCCACGCTCCCCGTCTTGGCGTACCCTTCCGCGACAACCGTGATGTTGGCGGTTTCTGCAGGGGAGAAGGCCAGGGCCTCGAATGTTCCAGCTTCGCTGGTCACCAGCTCGACCGGTGCCCTCGTGTAGGCCACGCCGAAATCAGTAATGTGCACCTCAATGCTTGCGCCAGCCACTGGCTTGCGTGTCCGCTCGTCGAGCACCCTCCCCCTGCCGAATAGAGCATCGGGAAGATCGATCACGATCTGGTCTTCCGCCGCGCTCCCAGCATCGACCCAGACGGAACGGCTCTGTCCGTATCCCTCAGCCCAAGCTGCAAGGTTGATGGGCGAATCAGGGACCATCAAACGGAAGACCCCCTTGGGATCGATGTCGTAATCCAGCTGTTCTTGCTCCGACGCGGCAGCTCCACCGGGCCATCCGAAGAGTGTGTACTCCAGCAGGTCCTCGCCACTCGCTCTCACTCGCCCCGTCAACTCCACCAGAGGTTCCAGAACCACCTCGTAGGGCAGGAGCGAGTCATCCTCCGTCCTTGGGAGAGCATCAACCTCAAGGGGGCCCACAAAGCCTGACTGGTAGCCCGGGTGATCCTGTCCGATCCAAGAGACGCTTGCCCGAGGAAGGGCAACTTCAGCTATACCAACCGAGTCCGTTCGAGCGAGGACCGAGGTTACGGCGAAGCTACCGTCAGACTCCTGCCATGTACTGGAAACGCTAACACCTTCGATTCCAGTTCCGTTCTTCCCAACGAAACGCACGGGCAGCACCTCGCCGTTGTGCCCCTCGAAAGCGACCTTAACGACTTGCCCAATCCCCGGTGATTCGAAGCGCCTCACCTCGGGTGCCACGCCTGCCCCTACGAGAGTCGCTTGAAAGAAGCCGCCAGAAAGCAGTGGGACGGACGCCGTCCCCTTGCCGTCCTGAAGGATGTCCAGGGTTACCAAGGAACGTGCCGGTTCAACGCTGCTCACGACGACCCGAGGATGGCCATGCTCGAGCGCGCTGACATCTTCAACCGATGCCTCCAGGCGAAACGTTGGTGAGAGTTCGAACTGGACTGGTTCTCCATCGTCGGTATACCGACGGGCTGACCTCAGCTCGCCTTGCTCAGCCCAAGCCAAGGTCGGCTCTGGGGTGCATGACATTGCCACGACTGCTGAGCCCACCGACCCTTCTGGGACCGCGTGCGCACGGACGAACAGGTGCAGCGCTCGGTCGGTCGAGTCAAGACCTACCCAGGATCCGGAATCTTGGCTGGACCCGCGCTGGATGATCAGGCAGCTATCGAGCCGTCCAGCATCAGATCGGCTTACCTGTCCGTGCAGCGTTGTAGCTGGGGCCAACTCGAAGACCAAATCGTCCTCGAAGCCAGGGTCCAACCACTGGAAGGTCGACAACATTCCTGGAGAGGTCACCCACAGGACCCCCCGACCGTCCTCAGGTTGGAGCGTGAGCTGGAAGTCGCCAGATGCATCCGCTCGTGCGTAGACCGACTCTTCCACCACCTGCCTCCAGGTTCCAATACAGGTCGGAGATCCTGGCATCTTGAGCGTCTCAGGGGTCCACGAGACCTCCGCGCCTGGCAAGGGCTCACCCATTGAATCGAGAACAACACCAAAGACTCGGTGCAGTCCCTCGACGGAGTTCCTTCCCCCACTCCAATCGGGACTCTCCGGTGTGGCACCGGCATCGGCCTCAGTGACCACCGGGCCGTCGGCACCCTCCTCGATCGAGTGGGGCGGGTTGTGACTTGGGGCTGGAGAAGTGCCTTGGCCTGCACTTTGGCGAAGGGACACGACGAACCCTACGGCGACCAGTACGACCATGGCAACCACGGCCATGAGGAGCGAGTTGGTCCTCATCGGATCACACCAGTTCGATGTGCGAGGAGATGGAGCAAGGCGACGATCGAGAGGCGATGAACTCGCCTATCCAGGACGGCCGGACGGAGGTCTGACCCCGGATGTCGTGACGGTACTCGTCGGCCCCTTCTCGCCAACGATTCTACGAAGGCGATTCGCGCCAGGCTTTGGCACATTCTCAGGGACCGAACCAAGCCCGCTGCCAGACTTGAGGGGCGGAGAGGGAGGGTCGCCAAGGGAGCTAGGTGCAAAGACCGCAGTGAGGGCAAGAACCGCAAGGGCGAGTCGTAGCTTCAAGATGAACTCCATGAGATGTCGGAATCGACCAAACCGTCAAGCTCTTCGCAAAGCGAGACGTCTCCGGCGTGGTGCTCAAGCACCATGGGGAGCAAGTCCCTCAGGCGGGTGTAGCACGCCTCATGCACCTCATTGCTGGGGACCTGGGGCAAGAGGGAGAGATGCGGAAGTCGGTGAATCCTTTGCAAGAGGGCGCCGCTCACGAGTTCCTCAGCGATGAGACCTGGATCTCCCGATCGTAGGGCGGCTCCAACCAGCCGATCTTGGCATGCCCGAGCGGCGAGGAGGTCCCCGCGACCAGCATGTACGTCCCGCGAGTAGCGAAGTGCAGAGAGCTTTACAACTGCAGGAGATCTGCGGACAAGTGAGGCCCAAGTGCCGAGCGCTGCTCGATCCGCGTCGTAGCGCCCATAGACGATGCCTGAATAAAGCTGTGCATAGCTCGAAGAAGCCAGCCGCAAGGAAGCAGCCAGCATCCCACTGTACCCTGCCATCCCAATAGGAGCCTTGCCGTCGAGGAGTCGATGCAGCCAGGGCCCTACACCGTCAGCAAAGGCATCGCTCGGTGAAGTATCCCTAGCGAACCGGGCAGTCTCCTCCCAATCGGATCGGGACATGGGCTGCTCAACAGGTTGCAGCAGACCAGATGGACCTCCAGGACTGAAGAAGTTCGAGTAGAACGCCTCCAAGAGTACGCTGCTGAGTTCGCGGCGGTGCATGGCGACGAGGTGGCGCTCGGCGCTGGAGAGGCCGCTCTGGGCGATGCCGACGGTGGCGTCCTCACCAAGAAAGGCCTCGTGCATGCGGCGGAAGTAGGTGCCGGCGAAGAGGCGCTGCTCGGGCTGGGCGGCGATGTCTTCGAGGACGCCGCGCAGGTCGGGGTGCATGGCTAGGGTGCTCATGAGTCCTTCCCCAGTAGGTCGTCCATGGCCTGGTCGAGGCTCTCGTCGAGCCCCTCACCTGGGTTGTTGAAGCGCAGCATGCGGGTCAGCGTCGTGCGCAGCTCGCGCTCGAGCTCGGCGGTGGCCAGGCCCGAAGCCTCGGCGACCTCGGCGAAGCCACGACCGGCTACGAGCACCGCAAAGAGCGGACGCCGCAGGCGCAGCGGATGCAAGTTGAACTCCAGGGTCACGCGCCGGGCATGGCGCGGGTCGAGGTCGGCCTCGAGGGCGATCGAGGCATACTGCTCGAGCTCCGGGTCGATCGGCGCGTCGGAGCGATCAGCCTCCCAGTCCTCCTCGATCAAAGACTCCAAGGCTTGGTCGATCGCGCGCTCGATGAACTGATCCAGGGGCGGGTTGCCGCGGTAGCCGTCGCGCGCCGCGAGGTAGGCCAGGTAGCTGACCGAGCGCCAACGAACGCGCGCCCTGTCCATCAAGAGCGCCTGGTGCTCCATGCGCCGCCCACAGCGACCGTCCATGTCCAGGGGATCCCCGTCCATGAGTCCCTGCATGATGCGCCTCGGCGAATCGCCCTGCAGCAGGGCGGCGCCGCGCAGGCGCCGCTTCGATCGCGGAAGCGAGTGGGGCCCGCCCGCAGCTCGATCGAGCTCGAACTGCAGAGCGCCCGAGAAGAGGCGCTCGAGGTCGTCGGGATGCGAGGGGTCCTGAGCCATGTCGTGGAGGGGAGTGGGCGGGCAAGCAGTCGCCGAATTGAAAGGTAAGGAGAGGCAAACGGAGATGTCAAGTGATGCCGAGATCGAGCTCTTCACCTGGAGCCGGTGACAACAGCGCGGGGCGGGACCCGGACGCAGCCGAAGGCCCTTGCCCGACCCCGCCCCTAGCCCCCCCTGCCGACTTGGCAGACGCTCGGTTGCCCCCCGTCCGGGCCTGCCAAACAGGCAGCGAGCGACCGTCGGAACCGGCCTCCTGACACCCCCAGGTGGTTCGGCACCCTTCTTGCACTCGGCGGGCCTTCCATGCGGCCGGGCCCTAGCGGACCCTTCGTCGCAAGAGACCACCGCGACCCCTGTGGCCCCGACTTGCTGTCGGGTGAGCTGCTGCGGACGCGGATCCGACTCCATCCCCCACCTCAAAGACTTCAAGGAACGACTCGACATGGCCAAGCAGTTGGTATTCGAAGCAGATGCCCGCGAGAAGATGCTCGCCGGCGTCACCAAGCTCGCCAAAGCGGTCACCAGCACCCTCGGCCCGCGCGGACGCAACGCCGTCCTCGACAAGGGCTGGGGCGCTCCCACCATCACCAAGGACGGTGTCACCGTCGCCGAAGAGATCTCGCTGAGCGATCCCTACGAGGAGATGGGCGCCCAGCTGACCAAGGAGGTCGCCAGCAAGACCAGCGACGTGGCCGGTGACGGCACCACGACCGCGACGCTCTTGACCGAGTCGATCTTCCGCCACGGCCTCAAGGCCGTCACCGCGGGTGTCGCTCCGGCGCGACTCGCTGCGGCCCTTGCCGACGGCGTCAAGGCGGTCACCGCCGAGCTCGACAAGCTGGCGACCCCCGTCAAGTCCAGCGCCGAGATCATGAACGTGGCGACCATCTCCGCGAACAACGACCTCGAGATCGGCAAGCTCCTGGCCAAGGCCATGGACAAGGTCGGCCGCGATGGCGTGATCACGGTCGAGGAAGGCAAGGGCCTCGTGACCGAGATCGAGATCGTCGAGGGCATGCAGTTCGACCGCGGCTACCTGTCGCCGCACTTCGTGACCGACCCCGAGACCATGGAGTGCCGCTTCGAGAAGCCGCTGATCCTGGTGCACGAGGCCAAGATCACGAACCTGCAGCAGCTCCTGCCGCTGCTCGAGAAGGTCAAGGAGGCCGGCCGCGAGCTGGTCATCATCGCCGAGGACCTCGACTCCGAGGCGCTCGCGACGCTGGTCGTCAACAAGCTCCGCAACGTGGTCACCACCTGCGCCATCAAGGCGCCCGGCTACGGCGACCGCCGCAAGGCCATCCTCGGTGACATCGCCGCAGTGACCGGCGCGACCGCGATCATGAAGGACCTGGGCGTCGAGCTCGACGCCGTCGGCATCGAGCACCTCGGCACCGCCAAGCGCATGATCGTCTCCGCCGACACCACCGTGGTCGTCGACGGCGCCGGCAAGCCCAAGGCCATCGCCGCGCGCGTCGAGCAGATCCGCGGCGAGATCGAGAGCACCAAGTCGGACTACGACAAGGAGAAGCTCCAGGAGCGTCTCGCCAAGCTGACCGGCGGCATCGCCCAGGTCAACGTGGGCGGCGCGACCGACACCGAGGTCAAGGAGCGCAAGGCGCTGATCGAGGACGCCCTCCACGCCACGCGTGCAGCGGTCGAGCAGGGGGTCCTGCCCGGCGGCGGCAGCGCCCTGCTGCGCACCCGCGAGGTGCTCAAGAAGCTCATGACGGGCGAAGACCACGAGTACGACATGGGCATCGAGCTCCTGTACGAGTCCCTCGCCGGTCCGATCAAGCAGATCGCCGAGAACGCTGGCTTCGAGGGCGCCGTCGTGGCGCACCGCGTGCTTCGGGAGAAGTCGCCCAGCTGGGGCTTCGACGCCCTGCGCGGTGAGTACGTCGACCTAGTCGAGAAGGGCATCCTGGACCCCTGCAAGGTGACCAAGGCCGCCCTGCAGAACGCGGTCAGCGTGGCGACCCTGCTGCTGACGACCGACTGCATGATCGCCAAGATCCCCGAGCCCGCGGCCGCCGGTGGCGGCATGGACGGCATGGATGGGATGGGCGGCATGGACGGCATGGGTGGAATGGGCGGCATGGGAGGCATGGGCGGTATGGGCATGGGCATGTAGCCCGGACCCACCACTCCCCTCCCCCTCCTCTTCCCCTCGAACAACCACAACGCACAACCCACCAATCCCAATGTCCAAGCAAATCCTCTTCGACGACAACGCCCGCCAAAAGATGCAGGCTGGCATCGAGAAGCTCGCCAAGACCGTCCGCGTGACCATGGGTCCCGCTGGCCGCAACGTGATCCTCTCCAAGAGCTTCGGCGCTCCCGCCGTGACCAAGGACGGCGTCAGCGTCGCCAAGGAGATCGACCTCGAAGATCCCTTCGAGAACATGGGCGCCAAGCTCGTGCTCGAGGCCGCCAAGAAGACCAACGACGTCGCCGGTGACGGCACCACGTCGGCCACGGTCCTGGCTTCGGCGATCTACTCCGAGGGCCTCAAGCACCTCGCCACCGGCGTCAACCCCGTCGCCCTGCGCAACGGCATCGACAAGGGTGTCGAGGCCGTGGTCAAGCACATCGCCGAGACCGCGCGCCCGGTGAAGAACCGCGCCCAGAAGGCAGCCATCGCGGCCATCTCCGCCAACAACGACCAGGCGATCGGCGACCTGCTCGCCGAGGCCTTCGACCGCGTCGGCGACGAGGGCGTGATCACCATCGAGGAGAACTCGGCCCGCGAGACCGTGCTCGAGGTGGTCGAGGGCATGCAGTTCGACAAGGGCTACGTGTCGCCCTACTTCTCCACCGATCCGGCCAAGCTGATCGCGGAGCTGAACGACGCCTACATCCTGATCTGTGACCAGAAGATCAGCTCGGCGCGCGCGCTCGTCCCGATCCTCGAGAAGGTCATGAGCACCTCCCGGCCGCTCCTGATCATCGCCGAGGACATCGACGGCGAAGCCCTCTCGACGCTGGTCATCAACCGCCTGCGTGGCGGCCTGAACGTCTGCGCCGTCAAGGCGCCCGGCTTCGGTGACCGTCGCAAGGCGTACCTCGGCGACATCGCTTGTGTCACCGGTGGCCAGGCGATCACCGAGGACCTCGGGCTGACCCTCGAGAACGTCACGGTGGCCCAGCTCGGCCAGGCCAAGCACATCCGCATCGACAAGGACACCACGACGATCGTCTCCGGCGCCGGCGCCAAGAAGAACGTCAACTCGCGCTGCGCCCAGATCCGCTCGCAGATCGACTCGACCAAGTCGAACTACGACAAGGAGAAGCTCGAGGAGCGCCTCGCGAAGCTGACCGGCGGCGTCGCCGTCATCAAGGTCGGTGGTGACACCGAGTCCGAGATGAAGGCCAAGAAGGACCTCGTCGAGGACGCCCTCAACGCGACCCGCGCGGCCATCCAGGAGGGCATCGTCAGTGGCGGTGGCACCTGCCTGCTGCGGGCCATCTCCGTGCTCAAGGACGTCAAGGTCAAGGGTGACCTGCGCCACGGCATCAAGATCCTCGAGGTCGCGCTCGCTGCTCCGATCCGTCAGATCGCGGAGAACGCGGGCGAGGACGGCTCGGTGATCGCCGAGATGGTGCTCGAGAAGAAGGAAGGCTGGGGCTTCGACTCCCTCGCCCTCGAGTACGTCGACTTCTTCAAGGCTGGCATCATCGACCCCGCCAAGGTGGTCCGCGCCGGCCTGCAGAACGCGGCGTCGATCGCTGGCCTGCTGCTGACGACGAACTCGTTGGTCACCGAGCTGAAGGACGAGGACCACGCCGTCGCCGGCAGCGTCAACTGATCCCGACCTAGACCTTGCCAGAGGCACGCGGGCGCTCCGGTCCAAGCGACCGGAGCGCCCCGTGCCGAGATGTTCCGGCGCTCCACCTAGCAATCATGTCCGACAAGTCCGACTACTACGAGGTCCTCGGCGTCCCGCGCGATGCGGACGAGAAGGCCATCAAGAGCGCCTACCGCAAGCTGGCGATGAAGAACCACCCGGACCGCAACCCGGGTGACTCCGACGCTGAGAAGCGCTTCAAGCAGGCCGCCGAGGCCTACGAGGTGCTCTCCGACAAGGAGAAGCGCGCGCGGTACGACCGCTTCGGGCACCAGGCCTTCCAGGGCGCGCCTGGCGGCGGCGGAGGTGCGGGTGGCTTCTCGAACATCGAGGACATCTTCGCGGCCTTCGGCGACATCTTCGGCGGTGGCGGCGGAGGCGGTGGTGGCTTCGGCGACATCTTCGGAGGTGGCGGGCGCGGCGGGCGCCAGCGCCAGGCTCGTGGTCGCGACCTGCGCGTGGCCCTCGAGCTGACCCTCGAGGAGATCGACGCGGGCGTGGAGCGCCACATCGACCTCAAGCGCAACGAGGCCTGCAAGACCTGCGACGGGAGCGGCGGCAAGGACGGCGCCAAGCCGATCACCTGCGGCACCTGCGGCGGGCGCGGCCAAGTCATGCGTCGCCAGGGCTTCTTCACGATGTCCTCGCCCTGCCCCAATTGCCACGGCTCCGGGGAGACCCAGGAGAACCCGTGTGGGGACTGCTCGGGCAAGGGCCTCAAGCCCAAGAAGTCCTCGATCCAGATCGACATCCCCGCGGGTGTCGAGGACGGGATGCGCCTGCGCATCTCCGGCGAGGGCGACGCGGGTCCCGGGGGCTCGCCGCGTGGCGACCTCTACGTGGACATCCACGAGAAGGACCACAAGATCTTCCAGCGCAGTGGTCCCGACGTGATCACCGAGGTGCCCTTCTCGTTCGGTCAGCTGACCCTCGGCACGACGGTCGAGATCCCGACCCTTCGCGGTCGCGTCGAGATGGCCATCCCCAAGGGCACTCCCTCCGGCAAGGTCTTCCGCCTGCGCGGCCAGGGCCTGCCCAGCGTGCAGGGCAGCGCGCGCGGCGACCAGCTGGTGCGCGCGTTCGTCGAGATCCCCAGCAAACTCACCGACCGCCAGGAAGAGCTCCTGCGCGAGTTCGAGAACATCGAAGAAGAGAAGACCGACGAGAAGTCCTTCTTCGACCGCATTGTCGATTACTTCAAGTAAGCCATGGCAACCGAAGAGAAGGAACAGGACCTCCCCCAAGAGGGTGAGCAAGTGACCCCCGAAGCCGAGCCCGCCGAGGAGACGCTCGAGTCCCTGCGCGCCGAGCGTGACGACTACCTCGCGCGCTGGCAGCGCTCCCAAGCCGACTGCATGAACATGCGCCGGCGCTCGAACGAGGACCTCGAGGCGCGCCTGCGCATGCGCATGCAGCCCCTGCTCGAGAGCCTGCTGCTCGTGTTCGACAACCTGGACATGGCGCTCGCGAGTCCCGCCGAGACCGATGAGGCCAAGAACCTCGCCATCGGCGTGCGCATGACCAGGGACCAGCTGCTCAGCGCACTCGGCAGCGAGGACGTCCAGCGCATCGAGACCGGGGGCGAGTTCGACCCGAACCTGCACCAGGCGATCCAGATGATCCCTGGCAGCGGCCAGGAGCCCGGCACCATCGTCGGGACCCTCCGCACCGGCTTCACCTGGCGTGACGTCGTGCTGCGCTCGGCCCAGGTCCATGTGGCCGCCGAGCCTGAGGAAGCCGAGGAGGCCTAGGCATGCCGACCTACGACTACCACTGCGGGGCCTGCGGGCACCACGCCGAGATCTTCCACTCGATGAGCGAGCAGCCGCGCAAGAAGTGCCCCAAGTGCGGGAAGCTCAAGCTCCAGCGCCAGATTGGCATGGGCGGTGGCGTGATCTTCAAAGGCAGCGGTTTCTACAACACGGACTACCGCAGCGACTCCTACCAGACCGACAAGGCTAAGGACACCCCGGGCAAGAGCTCGGGTCCCGAGCCCGCGGGCGGCAGCGGAAGCGGCGGTTGCGCTGCCACCGAGTGACCCCTTGGCCCTCGGGCATGGTATCTAAGAGCCCATGAGCAGCTCCCCCGCGCCCAAGTACCGCCGTGAGATCGCCAATTTCGTGGCGCTCACGGAAGACCTCGCCGAGAAGCGACTGGTCTGGAAGTCCCGGCCCCACTTCCTCGAGTACTCCACGAACACCGCCTGCAACCTGCGCTGCATCATGTGCAGCCAGGTCGAGAATCCGCCCGTGGTCTCGACGCCCAAGGAGCTGCGCGCGCCCCTCTTCGACGAGCTGTTCGAGCTGACGACGGTGCTCACGCCGAGCGCCACCAGCGAGCCGCTGCTCAACAACCTCAAGGAGCTCCTCCCGAAGGTCCGCGAGCACCAGGTCTGGCTGGACATCATCACCAACGGGGCGCTGTTGACGCCCGAGGTGCTCGAGCAGCTGCTGCCGAACCTGCACCACCTGACCTTCTCCATCGACTCCCAGATCCCGGCCATCTTCGAGAAGCTGCGGGCTCCGGCCAAGTTCGACGACGTCGTGCCCAAGGCGCGCTACGCCATCGAGCGCTGCAAGGAGGTCGGGCTGCCGGTCACGATCCACATGGTGCTAGCCGCCGATGTCGTGCCGCACCTCGAGGGCTTCGTGGACTTCGTTGCCGACGAGCTCGGCGGCCGCGAAATCACCGTGCTCGAGCTGCTCGACTCCAGTGAGAACTTCGAGGCTCTCGACGCCTTCGCCGCCCACGGCGAAGAGGGCGTCGGTGCAGCCCTCGCGGCCATGACCGCCCGCGCCGAGGAGCGCGGCATCAACCTGCGCATCGAGGTGCACGCGCCCCACGGCTGCGAGCACACCAACGCCGAGCAGCCCGTGCGCATCAACTCGGCCACGGTGATCGAGGTCATGCACCTCGAGCTCGACCAGGCGCACCTCGGGTTCTGCCCCCACGTGATGGGCTACCTGAAGGTCGAGCCCGACGGGTCGGCCTTCCCCTGCTGCCGTGGCCCGCGCGAGCTGCACCTCGGCAACGTCATCGAGGACGGCCTCGAGGCTGTCTGGAATGGCGAGGCCGCCCAGGACCTGCGCAAGCGCATGTTCTCCGGCGACCTGCCCGAGGTCTGCAAGGGCTGCTCGGTGCTCGAAGCACCGAAGTGGTTCAGCTGACCAGGTAGCCCGCGAAGAGCTCCTCGACGAGCTCTGCGATCGTGTCGGTCTCCGCCCCGCCGATCACGCGGTCGGCGAAGCGCGCCGCCTCGGGCATCGCGTCCCGCATGGCCACCGAGAGGCCGGCCGCTTCGAACATCGGGATGTCGTTGGTGGCGTCCCCCACCGCGACGACGGCCGAGGCCGGGATGCCATGGTGCTCCTCGAGGAAGCGCAGGGCCTCGCCCTTGCCGCGGCAGGGCGGCTGCACGTCGACGACCTGGTAGGGGCTGCCAACGTGCTCGTAGAGGGCCGCGAGGGGGAAGTTCGTGTAGTAGACCGGCTGGCCGACGGCGGCGTCGAGCTCGGCCTGCAGCAGGCCGGAGTGCGTGTACTGGTCCGAGAAGACCGTGATGCGGATCAAGCGCTCGACGGGCAGCTCGCCCTCGTCGACCAGGTGCAGGTCCTCGAGCCCGCGCAGGGCTCGGCTCTCGATCTCGCTCTGGGGGTGGCGTGCCCACTTGGCCCCGGCGCCCATGACCACGACCGGCAGGTGGCGCTCGGCGGTGAAGGCCAGCACGCGCGCGATGGTGCGGTCGGAGAGGGTGCGCTCCTCGATCAGACGGTCGCGCTTGGGGCAAAAGACGCCGGCGCCGTTGAAGACGACCGCCGGTGCCTCGAGCCCGAGATCGGCCAGCACGCCCCGGGTGCCGGCCTCGCTGCGACCCGTGGCGATCATGACCGTGGCCTCGGTCGCCATCAGCCGCTGGAGCACCTCCTTCGTGCGCGGATGAGGCGCGCCCGAAGGCCCGATCAGGGTCCCGTCGAGGTCGAGCAGGATGGCCTGGTAGGGCCGCGTCGGATCAGGAGGCTGGGTTGGATTGCGCGGCATGGCGAGATTCTAGCGACTGTGCGCCGGGGTGGCGGGCCCGGCGCACAGCTCTAGACTCGAAGACCGCGCCTACAGGTCGAAGAAGACCGGGGTGGCCTCCCCGGCCTTCACCTCGACGACCTGGGGCTCGGCTGCATTGTTGTCGCCGAAGCCAGAGCCTTGGTTCATCACCTGGATCCGGACGCGGTAGCTACCGGGCACGAGCCCACCAAAGGTCCCCGTCGTCTCCGTAGTGAAGTTCGTCTGGCGCTCGCCTGCGGTCCCGTCCTCGGCGATCGGTGTGACGCTGAGCAGCATGTACTCCTGCTCGTCGACGCCGTCCACCTCGATCACGATCGAGCCTGCGGGCGAGAGCACCAGGTCCACGCCCCCCTCGAGCTGACCATCGGCCAGCTCGAGCGGATCGCTCTCGGCCGGCGCGGCCTCGTCGTGCTTGGCCTTCACGACCAGCTCGACACCGGTCTGGACCCCGCGCAAGCGATAGCGCCCGTCGGCATCGGTCACGGTCGGGTCCGCGGCCCCGTCACCGACCACCACCGCGGACTCCGAGCCACCGTCGTCCATGACCAAGAAGCTCATCGTGCGCGACCTGGAGCTGCCACCGGCCGCATGCACGCTGACGTCCACGCCAGCGATCGGCGTGCCGTCCGGCCGCGTCACACGCCCCTCGATGATCGCCACCGGCAGGTCCACGTCCTGGGTGTTCTCGCCCACGACCAGCACCAGGTCGATCTCCGTCGGCATCACGCGGCTCGCGTGGGTCACGGTCAGGGTGTAGTCCCCTGGCTCGACCCCATCGAATCGGTAGTTGCCCCGGCCATCGCAGGTCGCTCCGTTGCCGCCCATGCCGGGGAAGTAGCCACGCATTCCACCACGACCTTGGCCCTGGGTGCGCTTGGAGAGGGAGAGCGACGCGCCCGCGAGCGCCTCCCCGGACTCGAGCACGCGCCCCACCAGGGCGCCCTGGGGCTGCTCCTTCAGGATCAGCTCGTGCTCGCCGCGCTCGACCACCTCGACCGGGTCCCAGCGCTCCTCGTCGCCGCCCCCGCCCGATAGGAAGACCATCACGCCCCCCCTCTGCTGCTTCGCGAGGCGGAACTCGTGGGGACCCGGCGCGAGGTGCTTGAAGGTCGCCAGGCCGTCCTGGTCCGTGACCTCGCCCGGACCTCCGCCGGGTCCGCCGATCACCGAGGCCATACGGAAGTCCCCGCCGGTGTTGGCGACGGGCTCGGGGGGCGTGCGCTCCTCGACGTTCGCGCCGGGGAGCGGCGCACCGAAGGCGTCGAGCACCTGCACGACGACCGTTCCGCCGACCCCCATCAGGACCTCCTGTTCGGCGGGCCCGCTGGCGGGCAGGACCAGCTCCTCGAGCTCCCAGTCGGTGTGGTCCTCGTGGCGCACCTCCAGCTGGGCAACCTCGCCGGGGAAGGAGGTCAAGAGCGCGATGCCCGCGGCGTCGGTGCGTCCACGGTTCGTGCGCGCACCGGCCTCATCGTCCATCACCGCGCCCCAGCCGGCGAAGGTCAGCTCCGTGTCTCCCTTGCTGCCGATGGTCAGGCTGACCCTGGCTCCCTCGATCGGCTGCTGGGTAGCGGCATCGAGCACCTTGACGGTCATGACGGGAGCCGACTCGAGCTGGAAGAGCCCACCGGCTAGGACCTCGCCTTCGACCAGCTCGAACTCGCGCTCGAGGGTCTTGAAGCCGGCGGCCTGCACGCTCACCTTGAAGGGCTCCGAGTTCCAAACATTGATGCGCAGCTCGTCCAGCAGCACCTTGCCACCGGGATGGTGCTCGACCGGCTCGCCGTCGGCCTCGAGCTGACGCAGGTAACCAGAACCGTAGGACACGCTGAAGTCCTCGAGCGGGCGCCCGTCCGAGGCCTTCACGACGCTGAGCGAGACGCCGGTGGAGCCGCTCCACGCCAGCACGATGCCCGACTGGCCACCAACCGCGTCCACGGACTTGGTGCGCGTCTTCTGCTCCATGCCCCAGCGCGCCGAGCGCGACTCGTCGAGCCGCGCCTGGAGCGTGTAGCTGGTGCCGGGCTCGCAGCCGCCGATGCGGAAGCTGCCGTCGTCGTTCACTTCACCCTGGCGGTAGGACTGGCTCATCCCGAAGTTGCCGCCCCCCTTGGGCGTCGCGCGCACGACCAGGTCCTCCAGCCCGCCCTCGGGTGCGCCTGTCAGCTGGCCGGAGATCGCCGCACCCGGCTTCAGCTCGAACCGCAGGCCGGCGCGCACCTCACCGGGCCGCTCGGTGCGACCCTCGAAGGAGCGGTCGGGCTGCTCGAGGGACTCGACGCGCAGCTTCCAAGGCCCCGCGCTCAGCATGTCGACGCGAAAGCGACCCTCGCTGTCGGTGACCGCGACCGGGTGCTGGGGCAGCTGGTTGAAGAACACGCGGAAGCCGTCCCCGTCGTCGACCGGCTCTCGGAAGAGCTCGGCCCCCGCCACGGGCCCGCCGCCAGCGACCGACACGCGGCCCTCGAGCACGACCGATTCCTCGAGCGCGAGGTCACCGAAGTCCGCCCCGCCGCCGGCGGGCAGGGTCAGGTTGTCGACGTCGAGCGGCGCGAAGTTGGCGAGTCGCACGCCGAGTCGCAGGGCGCCCGGCTCGGGCCCCCGCAGGTGGAAGCTTCCATCCGAGCCAGTGACCGTCCGCCAGCGCTGGCCCCAGCCCGAGTTCGCGTCCATGTCCAGGTCCATCGGCATGCCATCGGGCCCGGCCGCGATCACGCGCGCACCCGGCAGGGGGTTGCCGGCAGCGTCGGTCACGCGCCCCCGAACCCCTGGAAGGTCCGCGTCCTCTGCCGCAGCAACGGCCCGCCCGGGCTCGAGGCTCATCGAGTCGGCAGAGACCGCCTTGCGCTCGTCCCCCTGGGGCTCGCCGGAGACCCCGGAGAGGTCCGTCGAGCGGGAGTCCGACGCGGCCTGCTCCTCGACCAAGGCCGGTCCCAGGTCGGGCTGGGTCGCTGCATCCGTCCCACTTGTGGGACCCAGCAGGAGGTAGAAGAGCGCGCCAAGGACGAGGGCGATGGCGCCGAACAGCAGCAAGGGGGCGTTGCGCATGACTGAATCGGATTTTGGAAAGGGCCCATGGGGGGATGGGCCTAGACGGTACGGGCCCCGTTACCTTCTCGTTTGGTAGAAGTTCACCAAGGGATCGAAAGTCGGTGACGTCCTTTGCGTAGATGTAAGGAGAAGCCCTGCCCTCGAACTCGATGGGCAGCCCCTTCCCCCTCGCCTCGGCACCCCGGTGCCGTCCCCACACCGGGGTCCTCGCCGTAGCTGACAACCCACCCGTTCCATGTCTTGGAAGAACCTCGCCCCTGGCCTGCTCGCCCTTGCCATCCTGCTCGCACCTGCCGCCACCCCGGCCCTAGCCCAGATCCCCAAGGTCGGTGACTACTACGTCGATGACTCGGACCTCGGCTTCAAGATCAAGATGCCGAAGGACTGGTCCTTCATCCCGCCCAAGGTCGGCGAGGACCTTTTGATCGGCAAGTACAACGACCCCCACCCCGTGCAGATCCCGCTCGGCCAGAGCTCCTTCGAGATCGAAGCCTGGCTGCTGAAGTTCGATCGCCGCGGTGAGGTCGAGGACGAGAGCGACATCGTGATCGAGCTCGGCGGCTTCGACCCGATCGACGGCATCATCGAGTGGGCCGAGGTGGCGCTGCCTGGGACCGGCTGGTACGTCGACAGCAAGAAGGAGACGAAGGTCGGCAAGGTCAAGGCGACCCAGTACGACTTCATCGGCGAGTCGCGGTTCGACGCCGAGTACAAGATGCGCGCCTACGCGATGGTCTATCGCCTGCACCCCGACTGCGAGGTCGCGGTGGTCTTCAACGGTCCCGGCGACGACAAGAAGTGGAAGACCAAGTACAAGAAGACCTACGACAAGATGGCCAAGAGCCTGAAGGTCATCGAGGTCGAGGAGCCCGAGTTCGACGCCGACATCAGCCACGCCGACGACTCGCCGGTGCGCGCCAAGAAGCGCCGCGAGCTGCAGGACTACGTGCGCCGCACCCCCGGCTGGGAGCTGTACGAGACCGAGAACTACTTCATCGTCTCGCACAACGACGACAAGCGCTTCATGAAGGAGCTGATGGAGCGGCTCGAGGCGATCCGCGCCGTCTACATGGTCGACTACCCGCCCGAGAAGGCCCGCAAGAGTGGCACGCCCGAGAGCGGCGGGGTGGCCGCCGACGAGGACGGCGAGCCCGGCGAGGACGTCCCTGTCGACCCGGAGTTCGGTCGCACGACCGTCGGCGAGGCCGACCCGATGGAGCTCGCTCGCACCAGCGTCGTGCGCGTGTGCGCCAACCGCGACGAGTACCACAGCTACGGCGGCCCCGGCGGCTCGGCCGGCTATTGGTCCTCCTGGGACCAGGAGCTCGTGATCTATGACACGCGCCCGCGCAGCGACACCTGGCTGGTCCTCAACCACGAGGCCTTCCACCAGTTCATCTACTACTTCTACGGGAAGCTCGCTCCTCACAGCTGGTACAACGAAGGCACCGGCGACTTCTACAGCGGCTACCAGTACAAGCACAAGAAGTTCGTGCTCAAGGAGGCCGCCTGGCGCAAGGCGACCGCCGCCGAGATGATCAAGACCGGCAAGTTCGTGCCGCTCGAGAAGCTCGTGCGCTGGAGCAAGCGCGAGTACTACGGAGACAACGAGTACGGCTTCGGTGGCGGCGAGCTGTACGCCCAGGGCTGGTCCTTCGTGTACTTCCTGCGCACTGGCAAGAAGAGCTGCAAGGACTGGAACGACGACTGGGACACGATCTTGGACACCTATCTGGACACCCTCGCCAGCACCAGCGACCTCGACAAGGCCGTGGACGCGGCCTTCGCGGACGTCGATTGGGAGGACCTGCAGGACGCCTGGGTCCAGACCATGGGCTGAGCGCCCCTGAACGCGAGGCAGCCATTGCCCGAAGCGGGCCGGGGGGATACCATCCCCCCGGCCCCGCACCACATCCCGGAATCCTCCCATGACCCGCCGCTCCTCGCTCCTCCTGGCCCCACTCCTCTGCCTGCTCGGCTCCTGTGTCGTCACGCGCAACGTGCAGGACCCGACGGTCACGGTCCACACCGCCGGCGGCACCGAGCTCGGTGTCTCGACCGAGCACGGCGTGGTGTTCCTGGGCAGCACCGCCACCTCGGGCGAGGTCGACATGACCGTCTGGTACGGCGACGGTCCCAGCATCGAGGCTTCGATCATCGAGCCGATCGGCGACGGCTTGTACCTCGCCCAAGGTGAGATCTACCTGCCCCAGGTCGACATCGCCTTCCTGCGGCCGGGCCCCGACGACAACGTCTATGCCCGCGGCCGCCGGGGTCGCGACGCCTGGGAGATCGACCTCTACCCCACCGAGGACCCGCGCATCGACGGCCTGGCCTTCCGCTCGGCGAGCCCGCTCCCGCGCGACGAGTCCCAGGTCGGCGCCGGCGTCTTCTGGGTCGACCCCGACACCGACCGCCCGATGCTGATCGGACTCGTCAGCGGCCGCGTGCGCTTCCAGGACGGCACCGAGTACATCACCGCCGTCGGCTGCGAGGGCCTCTGGCGCCTCGTCGCGATCCGCCGCGAGGCCTCCGAGGAGAGCCGCGCGGTGTACCGCGAGGACATCCTCTAGGCAGGACTGGCCCGGTCGCGACCCCGACGTCGGTCAGTGGGAGTCGCCCCACGCATCCAGGCCATCGAAAATCCCGCCGTAGGTCTCCGCCAAGCCGTCGAGCTGCCTGAGCCTCTCGAGCAACTCATCGGCCTGCCCACTGCCCTCGCGCTCGAGCTGGACCCAGGTCCTCAACGTCATGCTGGTGAGGGAGCCGACGCCCTCCCCGACCTACGTGTAGCCTTACTCCAGGGCCGCCTCGGAGAAGCTCGCGGCGGACTCCTTCGAGCTGAACCTCAGGGTGAACCGGACGGGTCGACTCGAAGAGGGTTTCAAGTCCTACTGCGTGAGCTCGCTCAGCTGCCACTGCACGAGCAGAGCGAGCTGCTCATCGCGGCTGGGCACGAGGCGCTCGACGTGGAAGGACCAGTCGGGGTCCTCCCTGGATCGGACCGTCCCCGCTTGCCCGAAGAAGTCCTGGGCTAGCTCGCCGAGGACGAGCTCGATCGCGGGCTCGGCCCTCGCGGGCCCCATGAAGTAGAAGCTCCAGAGGTCAGCTTCGACAGCAAGACCGATGGGACAGAGCTCCTTCGCCCCCTTCCATCCGCCGATCAGCCTGGAGAGAGCTGTGAGGTCCCGCTGCTCCATCGCCTTGGATGCTAGGAACCCAGTGGCCCGCAACTCGACCCCCTCCAAGGTGAACAGTACCGGCAGCGAGCCGCGATAGCCTTCTGTCTGGTGGGGCTTGCGCACGAGGTCGTTGTCGGCGACGGACCAGCTTGCGCCTTCGAGGACATCTTCGTGGGCGAGGAAGGCCACCCATTAGCCATCCTCGTGCTCCGCGGGGACCGCCCCCCCGGAGGAGGCCCAAGCGCGAAGGAGCAGCGCGGCGACCAGAACCAGGACCACGCCGGAGAGCCCAACACCCCACCACTGCTTCATCGTGCTGGACCTCTCAAGTCCTTTGCACGTCGCTCAGATGCGCCAGAAGCGGGGCAGGAAGAGCACGACCACGGCGTAGAACTCGAGCCGGCCGATCACCATCAGGATGCTGCAGAGCAGCTTGCCGAGATCTGGCATCCAGCCGAAGGACTCGGTCGGGCCGACCATGCTGAGGCCGGGACCGATGTTGTTGAGCGTCGCTAGCACGCTGGTCGTCGCGGTGACGGGGTCGATGTTCATGGCCGCCAGCGCCAGGGTCGCCGCGCCCGCGATCAAGCACCACATGCCGAAGTAGCCGATGATGCCCGAGACGAGCTCCTCGTCGAGGGGCTGGCCGTTCATGCGCACGAACAGCTTGGCCCGCGGGCGTGCGAAGACCTGAAAGCTGCGCAGGCTGGCCTTGGCGAGCACCATGAAGCGCACCACCTTCAGGCCGCCGCCCGTCGAGCCCGCACAGGCCCCGATGAACGCCAGGCCCATCAGGAGCATGCGCGTGAACTCGGGCCACTGGTCGAAGTCGGCGGTGCCGAACCCGGTGCTGGTCTGCACGCTGACGACCACGAAGCTGGAGTCACGCACCGCCGTGCTGAGGCGCGAGTAGTCCGGCAGCTCCGACCCAACGGCGCCGTTCGAGCCACCCCAGAACCACAGCACCAGCGCGATCACCGCCGCCGACCCGACGATCACGCCGGTATAGAGGCGCACCTCGCTCGAGCGCCAGGCCATCGCCCAGCCTTGCTTGGGTCCGAGGCGCAGGGTCGTGTCGTAGACCGCGAAGTTGATGCCCGCCAGGAACATGAACACGATCGTCACGCCCTCGACCATCGGCGAGCGGAAGTAGGCCATGCTCTCGGAGTGGGTCGAGAAGCCACCCGTCGCCAGGGTGCCGAAGGCGTGCACGGCCGACTCGTACAGGTCGAGCCCGACGACCATGTACAGCACGATCTGCAGCACGGTCAGGCTGATGTACACGCGCAAGAGGCCCATGCCGCTGTCGCGCACGCGCTGGCGCACGGCCTCGCGCGAGACGCCGGGCACCTCGGAGCGGAACAGGCTGCGGCCGCCGGCGGGGAACAGCACGACGAACACCAGCACGATGCCGATGCCGCCGAGCCAATGGGTGAACGAGCGCCAGAAGGCGATCGAGCGGGACAGGCCGTCGATGCCCTCGGCCGAGAGGATCGTCGAGCCGGTGGTCGTGAAGCCGGAGACCGACTCGAAGAAGGCGTCGATGAAGCCCGGGATGGCTCCGGAGAACAGGAACGGCAGGGCGCCGATCAGGCCCGCCACGGTCCAGGCCAGCCCCACCACGGCCAGGCCTTCGCGCCGGTAGAACTCCTTCTGGCCCAGCTCGTCGCGGCGCCGGTCATGCCGCAGCTGGTGCACGAGGCCCGCACCGAGCAGCAGCAGCACCAGCGCCTCGAGCACGACCAGCAGGCCCTCGGGGGTGAGCGAGCCTAGCTCGGGCAAGAGACTCACCAAGCGCCTGACCGCGTCGCTGACGGCCCAAGGCACCAGCAGCAGGAAGAGCGCCAGCACGCCGGTCACCGCCAGGATGCGGCGGTTGCGCGCCAAGGCCAGCACCCCGGGGATGCGGCCCGAGGTCTGATCGAGGTCCTGGCGCGAGACCAGGTGCACCAGG
The DNA here is from genome assembly GCA_029212845.1 of Planctomycetota bacterium. Classification (GTDB taxonomy): domain Bacteria; phylum Planctomycetota; class UBA1135; order UBA1135; genus JARGPD01. The sequence goes on along the minus strand of JARGPD010000010.1, from coordinate 6,924 downwards.
CCGATGCCGAGGACGCCGGCGACCAGGGACGAGCGCAGGCAGGCGGCCCAGGACTCGTGCTCGGCCCACACCAGCGCGACCCCGGCCGGAACCAGGAGGAACACGGCCAACAGCAGGAGCACCTTTCCGAGCAGGTGCAGGACCGCGTGCAGGTTCATTCGGCGACGTGGGCGTCGGCCTGCAGGAAGATGCGCTCGACCTCGCGGATGTCCTCGGGCAGGCTGAACAGGATCACCTGGTCGCCGTCCTCGATCACGCTCTCGCCGTTGGGGATGAAGACGTCCTCGGTGCGCACGACCGCGCCGATCTTGGCGCCGTCCGGCAGGCCGAGGTTCTTGACCCGGCGCTGCTTCTTGCCGCCAGCGAAGTGCGCCTCGAGCTCGAGCACCTCGGCGCGACCGTCGGCGATCACCGCGATCGACGAGACCGAGCCCGAGCGCACGAAGCGCAGGATGCGCTGGGCGCACTGCAGCCGTGGCGAGACCGCCACGTCGATGTTCATCAGGTTGTAGACGTTGCGGTACGAGCGCTTGTTGACCAGCGCCACGGTCCGCTCGACGCCCTGGCTCTTGGCCAGCTGGCAGGCGATGAGGTTGTCCTCGTCGCGCTTGGTCGCGGCGATGAAGACCTCCACCTCACCGACCTGCTCCTCGAGCAGGAAGTCAAGGTCCGTCGCGTCGCCCTGCAGCACGAGCACGCGGCTGGAGAGGCGCTTGGCGACCTTCTCGGCGCGCGCGGGGTCGCGCTCGAACAGCCGCACGGAGATGCCCGGCAGCTCGTCGAGGCGCTCGGCGATGGTGACGCCCACCGAACCGCCGCCGACGATCACCACCTTGCGGCGGACCTTGACCGGCTCGCCGGCCAGGGCCTCGAACTCGTCCAGGTTGTCGCGCTTGCCAACGACGTAGACGTGGTCGCTGGACTCCAGCACGAAGCTGCCGCCCGGCACCGCGACGACGTTCTTGCGGATCGTCGCCACCAGCATCACGCCCGCGGGCAGGCGCAGGGTGCTCAGCGGGCGGCCGAGCAGCTCGCTGTCAGGGCCGACCCGCAGCCGGCGCAGCTGCACCTGGCCGCCGGCGAAGGTCTCGACCTCGAGGGCGTGGTTGGTCGCGACCGTGCGCAGCACGGCCTCGGCAGCCAGCTCCTCGGTCGAGAAGAGCACGTCGTAGCCGAGCGCCCCCTTGTAGAAGAAGCGGAAGCCGTCGACCCGCGCCGTGTCCTTGATGCGCAGGATCACGCGCTTGGCGCCCAGCTTCTTGGACAGGATGCAGGCCATCATGTTGACCAGGTCGTTGTCCGTGGCGGCCACGACGATGTCGGCCTTCGGCACGCCTGCGAGGGTCAAGGCCTCGGCGACGGTGGCGTCGCCAGGCACCGCCTGCACGTCGAGGGACTCCTGCAGCTCACGAATCCGCTCGGGATCCTTGTCGATCACACTGACCCGGTGCTGGCCCTTGGAGAGCACATCCGCGAGGTGGTGACCCACCTCGCCCGAGCCAATGATCACGATGTCCATGGTCTCGCGATCCATGGGGGCACCATACGCCTGGGGGGGCCTCGAATCACGCTCCGTGTTGCCCTCGCTTGCCCATGGTTTCGAGGCGGGTTCCAAGGTTGCCCCGGGTCGGCCGGTTTGCCCTGGTCCCGGAGCCGCAACCCGGCTCCAATCTGGCCATGGCCCTGGCCCTGCTCGACAACCGCGACTCGTTCACCTGGAACCTGGTCCAGGCCCTCGCCGGCCTCGGCCAAGAGGTGCGCGTCCTAGAGCGCGCGACCGCGACCCTGGCCGACTTCCAAGAGCTGGCGCCCGAGCGCATCGTCGTCGGGCCTGGGCCCGGCCACCCGCGCGATGCGACCCTGTCCCAGGCCCTGTTCGCCGCCTTCCCTGGGACCCCGATGCTGGGGGTCTGCCTGGGGCACCAGGCCCTGGCCCTGGCCGCGGGCGCCACGATCGGAGGCTCGCCCGAGCTGGCCCATGGGCGACCGGTCGAGGTTCTCCACCACGACGCCGGGATCTTCCGCGGCCTGCCCAGCCCCTTCGAAGCCGGCCGCTACCACAGCCTGTGCGTGGTCGAGGACGGCCTGCCGCCCGAGCTCGAGGTCACGGCCCGCTCCCCCCTGGGCGAGGTCCTGGCCCTACGGCACCGCGCACACCCCCATGTCAGCGTGCAGTTCCACCCCGAGTCGATCCTCTGCGACCAGGGCCCAGCCTTGCTCGCCAACTTCCTGGGACTCTAGCTCCGGCCGCGAGTACCGCCCGGCGTCCCTTCACCTTGGGCCGACAGGCGGCTGCCACTTGGGCCAGGGGCCGCCGCGGGGGCGGCGCCCCTCGGCATCCGGGCGGTGCAGGAGCCGCCGCGTGACCACGTTGTAGAGCTTCTTCCCCGTCGCCATCCACACCCGCGACACGAGCCCCCGCTCGGCCCGGCTGGAGCGCCGGCCCGAGTCCCGATCCAGGTAGCGCGCCGCGTGCTTGGCCACATGCCGCAGGTCCTCCGCCGCGCGCCGCGCCAGCCGGCGCGAGCCGCGCCGGTGAACGCTCGCGAGCTGGAAGTCGACCAGCACCGGCCGCCCGTCCTCGCCCACCAGCACGTTGGGCTCCTTGTGCAGGTCGTTGTGTGCGACCCCGCGCGCGTGCAGGTCACGGACTAGCTCCGCGAGCTGCTCGAAGAAGTCCTCGGGCAGACGCTCCGTCCGGTGCAGGGGCACGCCCGGAGCGTAGCCGCGCAGCAGCTCGCGCGAGCCCGTGCGACCGAGCAGCGGCACGACCCCCGCGACCCCGTCGAGCAGGTCGAGCGCACGCGCCTCGCGGCGCAGGAGCGCGCGCGCGAAGAAGCCCAAGGGACCGCGCGCCGCAAGCCGTCGGATCACCAGCTGCCCGCCGGGGCCGCCGTGCTCGGGATCGCCGAGGCCACCGGCTTGACCAGCGTGGGTTCGGACACCGAGGCGACCGAGCTCGATCCGGCCGAGGTCGTCGGCCTTGAGCACCTCGACCAAGACGAAGCTCGGAGGTTCGAGTGCCGGGGGCTGCTCGTGCGCAGGCAAGTCTTCGAGTCCCATCAGGTCAAGCGCGCCAGCTGCGCCTTCAGCAGCAGCCCCGCGTAGCCCTTGCGCTGGAAGGCGGGCAGCTCGGAGCGCAGGCGGAAGACCTGGCCGAAGGCCTCGCGCGCCTCGTCCTTGCGCCCGAGCGCGCGCAGGCACTGGCCGCGCTGGTAGGCGCTGCGCGGGTTCGGGCCGTGCCGCAGGTCATGGTCCTCGAGCGCGCGCAGAGCGTCGTCGGCGCGGCCCAAGGCCAAGGCCGCGTCGGCCAGGCCCAGGAAGGCCTCGCCATAGCCGAACTGGGCGTCCTCGAAGACGACCCGCGCGAAGTACGAGCCGGCGGCCTGCTGGTCGCCGAGCGCGGCCTTCACGCGGCCGAGCCCGAGCGCCCAGTCGGGCACGTCAGGCTGGGCATCGAAGGCCGCCTGGAGGTTCGGCTCGGCAGCCCGGTAGCGCCCGACGGCAACCTGCAGGAGCCCGAGCTTGCCCCGGTTGTGGGGCGTGTCCACGGCGCCAAGATCGCGCACGCGGCGCTCGAAGGCGCGCCACTCGACCAGCTTGTTCGCCGCCCGCGACGCCAGCACCGAGGCCAGGATCGCGACGGCCCAGTAGCCGAAGAAGCCGATGCTCGCCAGCAAGGGTCCGACCACGGGGACGTGGAGCAGGAGCCCGTGCAGGACGATCACCAAGGCGAAGAAGCCGACGAGCCGCAACATGGGACCGAGTGTAGCGACCGGGGGCACGAACCGTGTGCCTCGAGGAGCGCTCGTCCCGGGGCCCCGGGCGGGCACCCCATGGCCCAAGCGCCCCATTCCTGTGGCGCCTGCCCTTCTTCCGCCGTCCACCGCGCGGTAGGCTCCGCCGATCGCCATGTCCTCTCCCAGCCTCGACGTCGCCCTGGAGTTCGCCCGTGCCCTCGGCGGTCTGGCCCTGATCCCGCCCCGGCTCATGGGCTACCTCGCCAAGCGCGAGGCCAATGAGGCCGTAGTGCGTGAGGTCCTGGCCCTCGGGCCGCCGCCCCTCGCCGATCCCGACCACCTGCCCCCGCTGGTTGCCACCGGCGAGCTCGCCCAGCGCCCCCTGCGCATCCTGATCTCGGCCGCCGAGCACTCCGGCGAGATCCACGCCGCCAACCTGATCGATGCCCTGAAGCGGGAGGCCCACCGAGCGGGCCTGCCCGAGCCCGACCTCCGCGGACTCGGCGGCGCCGCCCTCGTCGAGCGCGGCATGACCTCGATCGGCGACCCCGGCTCCCGCGCGGCGATGGGCTTCGACGGCGTGCTCAAGACCCTGCCCTTCTACCTCGGTCTCCTGCGTGACGCGACCGCCTGCGCCCGCGACTGGCAGCCCGACCTGTTCCTGCCCGTGGACTCGCCGGCCCTGCACGTGCCCCTCGCGCGGCTCGTGCGCGGAGCGGGCGCCCGGGCCCCCAAGGTCGCGCACTTCGTCACGCCGCAGTACTGGGGCTGGGCGCCTTGGCGGGTGAAGGGCTACCGCAAGGTCGTCGACCTCGGGCTGTCGATCCTGCCCTTCGAGCCGGCCTGGTACGGACGCCACGGCGTACCCGCAGCCTACGTCGGGCACCCGTTGCTCGACGAGCTCGAGGCCCTCGACGCCGACGGCCACGCGCGCGAGTCCCAGCGCGACCAGTCCTTGCCCGCGCCGAAGGGCCCCCTCGCGATCCTGCCCGGCAGCCGCGCCGGCGTCGTGGGCCGCAACCTGCCCTGGATGCTCGACCGCGTCGCCGAGCTGCAAGCCATGCCCGCCCACGCGAACCTCGAGGTCTTCCTGCCCCACTCGCGGCGCGACCTCGACCCCCTGTTCGTGCAGCTGCTCGCCGCTAGCCCCGCGCGCGTCGAGCTAGCCAAGGGCCCCCTGCACCAGGAGCTCAGCCGCGCCGCCGCCGCGCTCACGGTCTCGGGCACGGTCGTGCTCGACCTCCTGCCCCACCGCCTGCCGACGGTCGTCCTCTACCGCCTCAAGAACAGCCGCCAGGGCTGGATGCGCGACCACATCCTGACCTGCCCATGGTTCACGTCGGTCAACCTCCTGGCCAACGAAGAGGTGCATCCCGAGTTCGGCTTCCACGGCGAGGGCCCCACCGCCGAGGTCACCGCCGCCCTCGCCAGCGCCCTCGGCGACGCCGCCTGGCGGGCGAAGAACCTAGCTGGCCAGGAGCGGGCCGCACGCCGCCTCGGGACCGCCGGTGCCGTCCGCCGGGCCGCCCGGGCCTCCCTGGAGCTGCTCCCGGGGCTATCCAGCGGCGGCTCCGTCGGCGAGAATCCAGGCCGACCATGAAGGATTCGAACGACATTCCCCTGAAGAGGGAAGCCGGGGCGGAGTACGGGGACTCGATGGAGAACCGTGCCACCCAGCTGATGCTCGCCTCGAAGGCGGGCGACGAGGACGCCTTCACGCGCCTCGTGCGCTCGGTGGGCGACCGCGCCCAGCGCGTAGCCCAGGGACTGGTCGGCTCGCCCGAGGATGCCCGCGACCTGTGCCAGGAGGCCTTCCTCAAGACCTGGAAGGCGCGCGGCACCTACCGCGACGACGCACCGTTCCTGCCCTGGTTCCACCGCATCCTGCGCAACACCTGCTTCAGCTTCCTGCGCAAGCAGGGCCGCATCAAGAAGAGCAGCCTCAGCGCGGGCAAGGACGACGACGGCACGCAGGCCGACTGGGACCTCGTCGACGACAGCCCGCTGCCGTCCCATGGGCCCGAGCAGGAGGAGACCACCACGCTCTTCTGGGAGGCGATGAACCGGCTCTCCGCCCGCGACCGCGAGATCCTGGTGCTGCGCCAGTTCCAGGACCTCTCCTACCGCGCGATCGCCCACGCCCTCGACATCCCTGAAGGCACGGTCATGTCGCGCCTCTTCCACGCCCGCCGACGCCTGCGCGACCTGCTCGAGCCGCACCTCGACGGCGCCCTCTCGGACTATGCCTCCACCGAACAGGAGGCCGAATAGAGATGACCGCGCACCCGACCCGCGATGAGCTCCTCTGCATGGCCTTTGTCGACGACCAGCTCGACGACGAGTCACGCCGCGAGTTCGCCCTGCGCCTAGCGGCCGAGCCCGAGCTCGCCCGCGAGGTGACCGCCCTGCAGCGCCTCGACCTGATGGCCAGGACCGCAGCGCCTCCCGAGCCGATCGAGCTCGCATGGCAGCGCATCGAGGCCGAGCCCCTGCAGAGCGCCGGCGTGACCCTCGGTTGGGTCGCGACGGTTGCCGGGGCCATCGGCCTGCTTGCGATTGCGCTCGTCGGCTTCTGGGACGCCCGCATCGACCTCTGGCAGAAGCTGGTGGTCAGCCTCTTCCTCGGCGGGCTCACGCTCGTCTTCCTCACCGTCGCTCGCCGCCGCTGGCGCAGCCGCCCCTTCGACCCCTACACCGCGGTCAAGCGATGAAGCAGCTCCTCTTCACCACCGACGACGTCCCCGGCCGGCGCATCGGCAAGGCCCTCGGCCTGGTCCGTGGCTCGAGCGTCCGCTCCCGCCACTTCGGAAGGGACATCGGCGCCTTCTTCAAGGGCATCGTCGGCGGAGAGCTGGACGAGTACACCAAGCTGCTGGCCGAAGCCCGCGAGCAGGCCCTCGACCGCCTGGCCGACGAGGCCCGCGAGATGGGCGCCGACGCCGTCGTAGCCCTGCGCTTCTGCGGCACCGAGATCGCCGCCGGCGCCGCCGAAGTGCTCGTCTACGGCACAGCCGTCACGCTCGAGGACTAGGCACGCTCGTCGCCTGGGGTCGGGGCCGGCCAATGGCCATGGACGACCATCCGCCGGCCAGCCTGTCGGTCACTTGCCCGTGGCGCGGCGCAGCCAGTAGACCCAGAAGCCGGGGACCTCGCGGAGCATGTAGTAGTGCCGGCGGGCTAGGGG
>JARGPD010000197.1:1886-6938 GCA_029212845.1 Planctomycetota bacterium | reverse complement strand
TGGCCGCCCCACGCGTCGGCAGATCCGACGCATGGGACGGCCAGACGCGCCGTTTGGATGCGGTACCGTTGGCGCGTCCTGCGGTCGGTGGCTGCTGGGCTAGAGCCCGACGACCTCGGCCGAGTCGAACAGGCCCGCGGCGTAGCTGAGGAAGTTCTGCATGACGTAGTCCTGCACCACCATGTCGCGCATGTTCGGGTCGGTCAGCAGGATCGCCTTCTGGCCGTTGGTGCGCGCGTTGACGCGGGTGATGTAGTAGCCGTGCAGGCCGAGGAAGGGCCCGTCGATCGAGCCGATCTCCTGGTCGTAGTAGACCGTGTCGGAGATGCTCGCGCCGTCGACGAACGAGGTGAACTCGCTCTCGCCCAGCATCTGCATCAGGCGGTTGCGATGGATCAGGCCGAAGCGACCCTTGTTCTTCTTGTCGGTGGCCGGAGCCGGCTGGGCGCCGGGCGCCTGGGGCGGGTCGAAGAAGTCCGAGTTCGCGTCCAGCAGCGCGTCCCAGTCGCCGCCCTCGGAGTCGACCAGGGCGTCGATGACCTCGTTGGCGCGACGCTCGGCGGTCTCCCAGCCGTTGTCGAACCAGCGGTTGCGCGGGTAGTCGAAGGCCGACAGCAGGATGATCTCGCAGTCGGTCTCGCCCAGGCCGAGCAGGCGCGAGGCGCGCGGCAGCCACTTCGTGAGGGTCTCGTCCGTGAGCTCGGGCTCGATCATCTTCTCGTAGGACTTCACGCCGCGCAGCATGGCCTTGTAGGCGTCCATGGTCGGGTAGCGCTTCATGACCATGACGATCATCTCGAGGGTCCAGGGAGTGCCCTCGCCCACGGCCTCTTCGGCGGCGTAGAGCTGGTTGAAGGCCTCGTCACCCAGCCACACGCCCTTGGCGACCATGTCCTGGCGCACCGCTTCGATGCGGGCCAGGTAGCGCCGCGTGCGGCGCACCTCTTCGGGGTGCACGAGGCTCGCGACCTCGGGCCAGATCTCGTCGACGCGGGTGTTCCGGCCGTTGACGTTCTGGGCGACCTCGATCGGCAGGCCGTCGGCAGGCGTGGTCACGACCGCGTCGGTCATCAGCGACTGGACGACCATGCGGCGCATCAGGCCGTTCCACATGGCGGCACCCGGATCGGCGCTGTCGGTCTTGGCGCGGTTGGCCCAGTTCTGCTTCATCTGCGGCACCATCTCGTCGCCGAGCTGCTTGCTCAGCGCCGCGATGGTCGAGGCCGGCCAGGCGTCGGGATCGTCCGGCAGGAAGACGCGGTCGAAGCGCTGGGTCTGGGTCAAGGAGCGCTGCAGGCCGACGAGGTTCAGGCTGTTGCTGGCCAGCACGTCCTCGAGGGCCATGTTCGGGTACTGGGCCTTGATCTGCGCGACGGCGCTGTCGAAGGCGGCCTTGGACTCCTCCTCGGTGAGCTCGAAGACCGAGGGGTCGAACTCGGTGATCTGCTCCTCGATGGCTTCACCGGCGGCTTGCTTGGCCTTGAGGGCGGCCATGCGCTCGTTGTGCAGGCGCTCGCGGTCGGCCAGCTCGACGTCGATCATCAGGTCGAGCTTGCGCGACTCGAGCTGGGTGCGGCCGACGGTCAGGACCAGCTGGCGGCGGATCTCGGCGGTCGGGATCGTGACCCCGTTGACCGAGAGCGGTGCGTTGATCAGGGCCTCGGAACGCTCGAGGCGCTCTTCGGAGCTCCAGCGGCCTTCTTGGACGGCCGCGGGCACAACCTCGGCGGCGATGACCTCGGGGGTGGCCGAGGTGACGGCCGGGCCGTCCTGGGCCAGGGCGGGGGCGATGAGCAGGCCGACGAGGGCCAGGGAGAGGGCGTGTTTCATGTCAGGGAGGTGAAAAGCCGCGGAGCGCGAACAGGTCCGAGTGATGGGGGTTGGCGGCGCTAGGGGGCGAGAATGCTAGCATGGCCGGCGTCAAATGACGTGCGTACCCGACCAGTCCACCGGGAGCTCCATGGGCTCCCAACGCCGACGGCGTACGGACCCCACGGCGTGGCTCCTAGCGGTCATCCTGTTTTCTTGCGGGGGGTCCGAGCCCCCGCCCGAGCCTACCCCACCGCCACCCGCGGGGCCGACCTGGCCCGAGGGAGCCTGCCTCGCGGTGGACGGATTGCCCCTCTTCGAGGCCGACATCGACCGCATCGGCACCTGGATCGCCCTGATCAAGCCCGCCGACACCCAGCCTGCCCTGCGGCGCCAGGCCCTGACCCACACCCTCCTAGAACGCGCCGTCCTGGCCAGCCGCTACGCCGCCGAGCGCGAGGCGACCCGCAGCACCGCCCTCGAGCTGCTCGCCCGCCTCGCCACGGACCCCACAGCCCCCGAGGGCATCGAGTCCGGCACCGTGTCCGGCACCTGGGACGACCTCGGCCTGGTGGTCTGGGGCGAAACCCGCGAGCTCGAGACCGATAGCTGGTCCGGACCCTTCGAGGACGCCGGCCGCTGGCTGCTCCTGCGACGCACCGACCACACCCCGGGCATCGCTCCCGGCGCCGACCTGTACCAGGTCGAGCTGATCAGCCTGCCCTTCGTCCCCTCCGACTTCTCCCGCGCCGACGTCGAGGCGACCATCGACGACGCCCTCCTCACCGTGATCGACCCCGCCTTTGGGGACCTCGTCCCCGCGCACTGGCGCCTGCGCATGAATGGACCCGAATGATGCTACACCTCCTCCTGACCGCGACCCTCTCCCTCTCCACGCCCGGCGCTCCGGCCGCGCTCACGCCCGAGCCGCACTTCGCCCAGGACCCCGTCGAGGTCGAAGAGGAAGAGCCCGCGCCCCTCGAAGAGTGGCCCGCCGCCGACAAGGACACGACCAAGCTCATCTCCAAGGAGCTCGGTCGGGTGCGCAAGGCCGGCACCCCCGAGATGGCCGAGGGCGGTCGCGACGCGCTGATCGAGATCGGCGACGCGGCTGGCCCCGCCCTGCTCAAGGCCCTCGAGAAGGAGCGCAAGGAGGAGGCCCGCGAGCGCATCGCCGAGGTGCTCGTCGCCCTCACCGACCGCCGCCACTCGCGGCTCTTCGCGGCCGAGTTCGACTCCAAGTCCGAGCACGTGCGCCTGTTCGCCCTCGAGCGCGCCTCGACCTTCCCCGACCCCGCCATCCGCAAGCAGGCCGAGGCCGCCTTCGCCGCCGCCAAGGAGCGTGAGGGCACCAAGAAGGAGGTCAAGCACGAGCTCTACTTCGCCGCTCTCGCCCTGTGCAGCTCGGGCTCGATCGAGGGCCTCGACGTGCTGCACGCCCGCGCCCTCGAGGACTGGGGCAAGTGCGGCCAGCAGGTGCGCGCCGCGATCGAGGCCCTGCGCGGTCCCGAGGCCAGCGAGCGCGTCGCCGCCCTGCTCGATGCGAGCGACCGCAAGGCCACCGTCGCGGCCCTGCGCCTGCTCGCCGGCTGCGGCACGAAGGAGAGCGCCGGCCCGCTGGTGAAGCCGCTGCTCGACAGCCCGGACAACTCGATCCGTGTCGCCGCGATCAACGCCGCACGCGGCATCGTCGACGGCGAGCCGCCCCTCGATCGCCTGCCGGTCTTCGAGGCCGTCGAGCTCGCCAACAAGTGGAAGGCTCGCCTCTAGCTGACGACCGGGACCGGCCTCGCTCGACCCCAGACAAGGACCTGAACATGACCAAGCTCTCGCTCCTCCTGACCTCTCTCGCCCTGGTGCTGGCCTTCGCTCCGGCGGCGACCGCCCAGCGCAACAAGGCGCCCAAGAACGACCCCGCCAGCTGCGAGTACTGCGCCGGCGATCCCGAGCGCATGGCCCCCGCCGGCATCGTCTCCCACGGCGGCTTCGAGTTCGGGCGCACGGACACGGCAGCTGTCGACGAGCAGCTCGGCAACTGCGACATCCGCTGGATCGAGACCGAGCACTTCGAGATCGGCTTCGCCGGCCCGCCCTACTCGGTGTCGGGCAAGGAGAAGAAGGGCCTGATCGCCGAGCTCGAGGAGCTCAACAAGGTGCTGCCCGAGGTCTCGCCCAAGACCAAGATCCTGGACCCCTGGCTGCGCGCCCACATGTACGCGGCCCGCTGCGAGGCGGTCTACGCCAAGTTCCTCGACACCTTCGGCCTCGAGCAGTCCCAATTCCCCGACGGCAAGACCCAGTGGAACGGTCGCGGCGACTACTGGGGCGAGGGCCCCCACGTGGGCCAGAAGGGCAAGTTCGAGGTCCTGATCGTGCCCGGGGAGGGCGACCTCGTCACCTTCCTCAAGGAGCAGTTCGGCCTGCACACCAAGGTCACCAACCGCTGGAACGTGATCGACCGCGACTCGATCACCGTCACGATCCACCTGCGCCAGGCCGACCTGACCAAGGACATCTCGCTGCACGCCCACGTGGCCTTCAACCTCGCCCACAACCTGCTCGACGGGCTGCAGCACTACAACTACGACACGCCGATCTGGATCCACGAGGGCCTGGCCCACAACTTCGGGCGCGCGGTCAGCCCCAAGCACAACTCGTTCGACTCGGGGGAGGGCTCCGCTGGGGTGCGCTCCAAGAAGGAGAAGTGGCAGCCCGAGGTCGTCAAGATGATCAAGTCCGGCAAGGCGCCGCGCATGGCCGAGCTGATCCAGATCAAGAGCTACGCCGACCTGACCCTGGACCAGCACTTCGCCACCTGGTCGATGGTCAAGTTCCTCATCGAGGAGCACCAGGAGGCCTTCGCCAAGCTGAACCTCGACCTGCACGGCCGCCTGATGGCGGATGGCACCCTGGACTCCGAGAACCTGCCCCAGGTCCACCGGGACTCGATGAAGGAGCACTTCGGCTGGAGCTACCAGGACTTCGACAAGGCCTGGCAGGACTGGGCCCTCGGCATCGTGCCCGAGAAAGAGGACCTGCCCATCCCGGGTCAGTAGCACCGGGCCCCAAGCCGACCTGGGAGTGCCGAATCGCGGCCCCCGAAAGAGCTGGAACCAAGGGCGAGGGAAGCCCCTTCGACGTCCAAGGCGCGGGGGGACCCACCCCGGTTTCGGGTTTTGTGGGGGGGAGATTGAGGAAGACGAGAACGGGGGGGACTGACCGCGGGGGCGCATGAACGAGGAG
>JARGPD010000197.1:0-1876 GCA_029212845.1 Planctomycetota bacterium | reverse complement strand
GGGTGGGCCGAAGGGCGCCCCCCTACTGCGTTGTACCCCCGGGGGCGGGACCCCCCTGCCCCGCCCCCGCCGCCAACCCCCCACATTGTTGTCGTGTGTCCCCGCCTTTCATTTCGAAACTAAGTCACAGGGATCGCATTCCGCGGGCTAGCCTTTACCGATCTTGACGCCCTTCCGATGAAGGGATGACAAGGACTCCGGCCAGCCCCCCTCACGACAATGATCCAAGCCGCGCAAAAGCCTCGCCTCGTGCTCTTCCTGCCGCACCGTGCCAACCCTGAGGAGGGTGTGCGCGTTTATGCGGACCTCTTACCTCTCGAGCTCCTGCAGATCGCCGCGATCCCAGCAGCCGAGGGCTACGAGGTCGTGATCATCGATGCGATGATCGAGGAGGACTACATGGACCAGCTGATGGAGGTCTGCGATGGAGCCCTGCTCTTCGCCAGCTCCTGCATCCTCGGATCCCAGGTCGGCCACGGCGCCAAGGTCGCCCGCGCCGTGCGCGCGCGCTTCCCCGACCTGCCGATGTTCTGGGGCGGCTGGTTCCCCAGCGTCGCCTACGAGCAGTACCTGCGCGAGGGCATCGCCGACGCGGTCGCCATCGGCCAGGGCGAGCTGACCTTCTGGGAGATCGTCCAGGCGGTCGAGAACGGCACCTCCCTCGAAGAGGTCAATGGACTCGCGCTCCTGCGCGACGACGAGGTGATCCTGACGGACATCCGCCAGATCGTCGGCTGGGACGCCTTCCCGGACGCGCCTTGGCACCTGCTCGACTTCGAGCGCTACGTCGAGCTCCAGAACAACCCCGGCAACGCCAAGGTGCGCCACAAGCTGCCGCGCCCCTGGGGCATGCCTGCCAACGAGCAGGTGCGCGGCTTCAGCTACTACTCGAGCTACGGCTGCCCCGAGCCCTGCACCTTCTGCTGCTCGCCGTTCATCACGAACAAGCGCTGGAAGGCGATGCCCGGCGACATGCTGGCCGAGCGCCTGCTCGGGCTGCAGGACCGCTTCAACTTCAACATCGTCCGCTTCCAGGACGCCAACTTCGGCGTGAACGAGAAGCGCTCGAACCTGTGGTGCGAGAAGCTGGTCGAGGCCGGCAGCCCCTTCTGGTGGAACGCCACCTACGAGGTCGAGACGATCGCGCGCTACAAGGAAGCGTCGATGGACCTCCTGCGCGACGCCCACTGCCACCTGGTGATCCTCGGTGCCGAGGCTGGCTCCGAGGAGCAGCAGAACCGCATCAAGAAGTTCATCGACGTCGACACGAACATCGCCAAGGCCCTCGGCAAGGTCTACGACCGCGGCATCCAGACCGGCACGACCTGGATCATCGGGTACCCCGGCGAGGACCGCACGTCGATGATGGCGACGATCAAGAAGGCCGCCGAGATGAAGTACAAGTTCCCGGGGAGCGCCTCGGACATCTTCCCCTTCCGCCCGATCCCCGGCAGCGCCGACTGGGACGAGACCGTCAAGCTGGGCATGCCCACGCCCAAGACCCTGGACGACTGGGGCGGCTGCCTCGAGTACAAGGTCGACGTGCAGGAGCTCGGCAACTCGATCCCCGACGACGTGCTCGACGTCTGGCGCCGCTACACCGCGACGTCCAGCTTCTACGACGGCCACGTCCACGAGGGCTCCGGTGCGGTCCGCGCCGCGATGCGCAAGATCTCCGGCTGGCGCCTGAAGAACTGCAACTTCAACTTCACCCTCGAGCAGAAGGCCTTCGACTGGTTCGTGAAGCTGAGCGGCCAGAGCCAGCAAGAGGCGATCCAGATCGACCGCACCTCCGGCGTCACGCCGAACCCGGTCCAGGCCAGCTAACCCAGCTGCCCGGGCATGGACGCGAGCGGGGGGCGGTGCCGGTCGGCAC
>JARGPD010000196.1:5693-6943 GCA_029212845.1 Planctomycetota bacterium | reverse complement strand
CGGGTGCTGAGTCGCCCACCTTCGGTACCCATCTTGAGTGGCTGAAGGGGGGGCTTCCGGGCACGGCGGACTTCACGGCAACGGATGCCTGGTCCGCCCTTGCGGCTGACCTGGATCGGCAGGTGCCGCGGCTCCACTCGCCTGTCGCTCTCGGGCGAAGCGAACTACCCACTCGGGCCTGTCGTTCGCTCGAGGTCGTCCATCGTCTCGGTGTCGCCATCGATTGGCGGGTGCGGTCGGGGCCCGCGTCTCGGGTTCAGCTCCTCCGATGGGCAGCCCCCGAAGGCTGGGGGACCTGTGGGTGGCTCACGCGGATGGGGGGGCTGGTCCGAGGTCCGGCAAGGTCGAGCCTAGGCCATCTGGGTGCCACGGACTCTACGACGACTTGCCGCTGCACCAGCAGCGCAGTCGGCATCTGCCCGGTGGTCATCCGCCGCCGCCATGCGCCCCCAAACGCCACCTGGCCCGCGTTCGTCATCACGCCTCTACATCGAGGCGCCGGCGCAGGACCTCTTCCGGGAGATCTAGCTGCGGCGGGGAGAGAGGCGATCCCCTGGGCCCGCTGCTGCGTCGCGAGCCATGACGAGTCGACCGGTCGGCACGCTCTCTGGAAGCCCGCCCGAGCAGCAGGCGGCAGGGCGGTGAGCCCAAGCTAGTGCTCGGGTAGAGCGCATGCCGATTTGATCCACCCCGGGAAGGGCTCGTGGGGAATGCGCCACTAGGTGCAAGGGCCGGGCCGTCCTGAGAAGGGCGTCCGACCCTTCGGGCGCCCCACACTGTCTAGTCGGCCCACCACCAGCCGACCGCCACGTCGTCGTCGTTGCTGTCATGGTCGTCTTCGAGGACCACGTAGCCACCCCGGGGCACGGTGACGGTATTGCCGGTGCCGGGGTTGACGTGGTAGTAGCCGACCGTGTTGTGGGCGCTGTCGAAGATCTTCACGTTGAAGGCGCGATCTGCGCCGTCCTCTTCCAGGGTCACGAAGCTCATGTTGCGCTGACCCGTGGTGTTGTTGTGCGCGATGTACTGGGGATCCCCAGTGTCGTTGTCGGGCGAGTCGGGCAGGTCGACCAGGCCAGAAGCGGGCGGCCCTTGGCCCTGGGGGCCAGGGGCCAGGGAGATCGAGGCGCAGGTGAGCAGGGCGGCGGCGAGTAGCAGCGAGCGAGTCGGAAGAGGTGCCATGGGGTCGTTGGATTCGGGGTGAGGCGCACCTCGATGCGGACCAGCCGAGCGGAGGGGCGGAGTCGGTG
>JARGPD010000196.1:0-5593 GCA_029212845.1 Planctomycetota bacterium | reverse complement strand
CCGAGGGTCGGGGGAAACGCGCGGATTTCGCCGGTCGCGGACGTCTGCGGCGGGGAGCCGGCGCTGATCGACTCGGGCGCGGCCCCTCGAACCGGTCACCCGCCCAGGGAGTGGACCTCGGCCATGGCCCAGCGCCGGCTGACTTCCTCTACGGGCTGCTAGGTCAGGACCGGTCCTTGCGCACCAGGCCTCGCACGGTTCGCTTCAGCCGACTTGCCAGGCTGGGAGCGGCTTGGGCTTCGGCGTTGCTCGCGCGCTCGCGCCAGGCATCCCGGTCCTGCTGCAACTCTGCGACGAGATCCCGGCTCGCCTCGCGCTCGGCGATCAGGGCTGC
Source organism: Planctomycetota bacterium (assembly GCA_029212845.1). Lineage (GTDB taxonomy): Bacteria > Planctomycetota > UBA1135 > UBA1135 > JARGPD01. Next base: position 5,259 of record JARGPD010000196.1, on the reverse strand, counting down.
GGTCTGGTCCTGGTGCGCGGCCAGCTCCGCGGCCACCGCAGCGGCATGGGCGCTGCTCGCGTCGCGCTCGCGGATCAGCTCGTCGGCCTGGGCGCGGTGGGCGTCGAGCTGCTCGAGCAGGGCGGCCGCCTGGGACTCGAATTCCTTGCGCTCCTGCTGCCAGGACGGCCGGGCCGGCTGATCCGGGCCGGGCTCTTGCTCGTGGTCGACGCCGAGGGTCAGGATCTCGTCGGGTGTCAGGAAGGCGTTGCTGTACACCTTGATCCCGTGGCGCTTCAGGGGCTCGAAGATCCATGGGTGCTCGCCCAGCCCGGTCGTGATGGCGTCGATGTGCATGTCGAACCGAGAGTCCGACTCCATCGCCTCCCGAAGCCGGACCTCGGTCTCGGCCACCGTGGCACGTCCCTCCTCCAGCTCGCGCATGACGTCGCAGCAGACGTCGAGGAGGTCCAGCGCCTCCTCGGCGTGGACGAGCTCGGTGGACTGGCCGAAGCCGGTCAGCACGTCCTCGGGTCGCGCGTCGTAGGAGCTCAGGTCGCTCATCCGATCGGTCCGGGCGTAGCGCACGATCGGCTTCAGGACCTCGCGAACCCGCGCGCCGTCGGTGAGCCCCCACAGCGTGAACCAGAGCTCGAGCAGGGCCGGCGAGCGGAAGCCGACGTAGCTGCCATAGACGATGCTGTCCTGGAAGCGCAGCAGGTTGTCGGTGAGCCGCTGCAGCGGCTGGAAGTGCTGCTTGCTGAAGCTGTCCTTCTGGAAGGCCTCGACCACCAGCCTGACCCCCGTCGCGAGGGACTGGAAGACGTTGATGTTGCCCATCGAGTAGAGCGCATCGACGGTGCCCGCGGCATGGGCGGTCATCCAGAACCGGTCGCCGACGCAGGCGCTGCTGGAGTACTGCAGGCGGTCGGTCGCGACCCAGGGCCTGACCGGCACGGCGTCCGTGAACTGACCCACGATGGAGGGGTGGTCCGCCAGGAAGCGCGACCACTCCTCTTCGGGGCTGACCTTCGGGTCCCTCGGGAAGCGCCGGTTGTCGTAGGAGAGCCCGACGCTGCAGAGCTCGTTCTTCGAGCCCTTGTAGTTGCCGAAGGGGATGACCCACACCCAGCCGCCGTCGAAGAAGTGGTGGAGCGTCCCCTGGCTCCAGGGCGCCAACGGCTTCGGCCCGCGGTCGACGTCTTCGTAGGGCTTCACGCCGGTCATGTGGGTGAACATGGCGCGCGAGTTCGTGCGCATCCTCGGCGGCTCTTCCCGCAGCGCGAGGGTGCTGGCGACGACGGAGCGGTAGCCGGTCGCATCGATCACGAAGGCGCAGCGGATCGTCTCGCCGGCCGTCGTCTCGACCGTCGCGCCATCCTCGTGGAAGGCGAGCTTGGCGACCTTGCACTCGGTGCGTCCGACGGCGCCTGCCTCGAGCGCCGTGGACCAGAGGTACTCGTCGACGTCCTGCCGGAAGTAGTGCATCTCGCTGGACTGCGGCGCCCCGAGGTCCTCGTCCGAGAACTCCGCCTGGGGGATCACCGCCTGCCACGAGCGGGCCAGCTGCTCGGCTCCCTTCTCGTGGTAGAGGAAGCCGAAGTTGCTCTTCACGCCGGACGTCGGCGCGACGTGTCGACGGATCCCCTCTGCGGTCGTGATGTTGTTGAGCTCGGGCGCGTTGAACCGCTCCGCGAGCACCTTGATCCACAGCGACGACGGCGTCGTCGTCGACTCCCCGAGCGCGAAGCGCGGATGCGTCCCCTGTTCAAGGACCATCACCTTGAGCCCCTGCCGAACCAGGCAGAGCGCTGCGATCGATCCCGCCAGCCCGGACCCCAGGATCACCACGTCCGTCTCAAGTGCCTGCTGCTTGCTTGTCATGTCGCTGCCGGACCTTGGGTGGCCCTCGGTGTTGCTTGGCCGAACCTCGGGTCGCCCCGGAGCTGGGATGGAACTCTCACGATGAGCGTAGCAGGCTCTCCGCCCGAAGGGGGAGCCCACTGTTCGGCGGAGCCGCGCTGGGCCTAGCCGTCGTAGAACCCCGCGCCATGGATGCCGAGCAGCTGCCGCGCGCGCTCGCTCTTGGCCCGCTCGACGGCTTCTGGGGTGGAGGGGTGCATGCGCTCGGAGGGCAGCACCCGCTGGGCGATCTCGCGCCGTCCGTAGTTGATCTGGAGGAAGAAGCGCCCCTTGCCCTCGGGGCGCGGCGGCAGGCGACGGTGCCAGGCATCGGAGACGACGAAGCTGACGTCCCCCGGCTCCGCCACCATAGCTACGCACGGACGGCCCGCGTAGCTCAGGTCCAGGTCCCAGCGCTGGTGGTGGGGCGGGAGGCAGCCGGACATGTGGCTCCCGGGGATCACGCTCGTGGGGCCGTCCTCCAAGCGACAGGGCTCGAGGTAGACCTGCGCTGCGACGACGAAGACGGGGTAGGGGATGTCACTGGGCCACACGGTGCCCTCGGGCCGAACCACGTGGGGGCCACCATCCACGTGCCACTCTTGGCCCCGCGGTGCATGGGACGGGTCGGCGGGGTTCCGCCAGGCGGTGCACGCGATCACATGGCAGTCGTCGCCGAGCACCTGCTCGAGACCGTCGAGCAGCTCGCGGCGCTCCAGGGCCGCCTGGGCCCTCGCGCTGCGGTTGAACATCTCGTACCTGAACATCGTGCCTCGATCGTTCCCGCGGCAGTAGTAGCGGTCGTCGGAGGGCGTCGACTCGAAGATGCCTAGGATCTCGGAGCGCAGGTCAGCGACCTCGGCCGGGGAGAAGACCCCGCGGAGCAGGGCGAAGCCATCGCGCTCGAGGGAGACCGCGACCGGATGGGCCGGGCCCTCGTGGAGGCGGTTGTAGTTGTCGCGTTTGGTGATCACCGTCCAGGACTCTCCTGCCTGCTATGCTGCTTCATGCCAAGACCGCAACTCGCCAAGACGACTCGCAGCTCCCACGAACGGGGAGCGTAGCACACATGACCGACGCTCGTTCTAGAGGGCGCGCCGAGCGCGCGCGCCCGTTCCTCACCGTGATCGCCAGGGCTCCTTCGCAGGGCGGCGCGGGACCTTGCGAGCACCTGCAGGAGCTGCTCGCCGCAGCCCGGCAGCTGCTGCTCTTCCCCGCCCCGGACGGGTGGGAGCGCAGCGGCTCCTGCGCCGGGTTCCGGTCCGCGCTGGATCCCGACGCCGTGCTCACGCTGCTCTCGCACGGCCCCCAGGGGACCACGATGGGCGCCGAACCCCGGCCGTGGCTCGACGCAGCCCTCCGAAGTCCTGGATGCAGGTCCGACGCCATCGGACTGGAGACCACGGTGGTGGTGACCGAGGACCTGCAGGTGCTCGCTCCCCGCCCGGGGAATTCGCAAGACTTCGAGCTGCTGTGCGACTTGAGCCGCGAGCGCTTCGTCCCGGCCTGGAACGCCTACCTCGAGCGTGCGGCCCCAGCAGCGACCTTGTCCAGGGCCGCGCCCGTGCTCTGTGGGGTCGAGCAATCCAAGCCTGAGTCGGCGCAGGGAGACGACCTCTCCGACGCGGACCTCGCGGCGCGGCTTGCCGAGCTGGAGGACCAGCTGCGCGAGCTGGCCCACGAGCGCTCGGTCCTGCGCGAGAACCGCGACTTCGCCCGTGAGGAACACCTGCGCGAGCTCCAGGTTCACCGAACCCTGAACGACGAGAACCGGGCCAAGGCCGAGGCCTACGAGCAGGAGCTCGAGTCGCGAGCCCAGAGGATCGACGAGCTCCTTGCTTCGCTAAAGGACTTCGAAGCGCACCACCTAGCCGAGATCCACGCCCACCGCGAGGAGCGAAGGACCAGCCAGGCCGAGCTCCTCGCCGAGCTCGAGTCGCGAGCGGCCAAGCTCCACGGCTACGAGGACGAGCTCGTGGTGCGCGCCACCATCATCAGCGAGCTGCAAGAAGCCGTGGACTCGCTCGAGGACATCCTGCGCCGGACGCGGGCCGTCCGGATCGCCAAGTGGCTCGACCGCCTCGGGGCCCTGCGCAAGAAGCTTCCGGGGGGGAGGCGCTGACATGCCCCCCGGTGGCCTCGCGCCACCCTAGCAGCCCGTCCGAGAGTGCAACCGCTCACGCATCGCGTTCGACGACGCGCTCGAGCGGCCGCTTGCCGCGCGTGGGTCGGCGCGTCCCCAGATCGAGGCGGTCGCCCGCGCCCAGGAAGTAGAACTCGCCACCCGAGTCGATCGAGCGCCCTGGGTCGTAGATCGTCACGTAGGTCTTGCCCGCCACCTCCAGCGTGCCGTCGCGGACGACGATCGCGGTGTTCTCGTCGATGCCGATTCCGAGCAGGTGGGGCTTCGCGCGGACGATCTCGAGCAGGTCGAAGTGGCGGTTGCGGGCGAGCAGGTGCTGGTCGATCGCGACGTCCTCGAGGAACCCGAAGCCCTGCTCGTGGTCGCCCATCATGATCGTGTTCGTCTGCGTGTCCCCGCGAGCGAGGTACGACCCGAGGATCGTGGCCCCCGCCGACGTCCCGCCGATGACGCCCCCGCGGCGGTAGATGTCCCACAGGGCCTGGTGGACCCGAGTGCCGAGGTACGCGTTGGCCAGGTGCCACTGCCGCCCGCCGGTGATCCAGACCCCGGTGGCCTCGCGCAGTGGCCTGACGAACTCCTCCGTGTCGGCGACCCTGGGATCCAAGGTGTGCAGCACCGTCACATTCCGCGCGCCGACCTCGAGCAGCTCGCGCTGCCCGCCCCAGTCCGGCGGGTAGTACGGCTCTCCACCCGCTGTCGGGATCACGACCAAGGGCGCATCGACCCCGCCAGCCTTCGACAGCAAGAGCTCGAGCAGTGCCCCGATCTCGAGACCCCCGCCGACAGCGATGAGCGTCCCCGCCGGCGCCTCCGGCTGCCGAATCGCAGCTTCTTCCTTCAAGCCTCCCACCCTAACAAGCCAACCGGGCCCAGGGATGCGACGTCGAGCAACGTGCCATGACTCCGGCAGGCGAGCCCTGCCGAAGAGAAGTACTTCCCTTCGCTCTTCGACACCCAGCCTCGGTCTCACACCAACGCGTGCCTTGGTGGGGTACAACGGGCTCGACCCCTCGCCACCAAGCTCGGCCCGAACAACCAGATCCCGGCGACCCGCGCGCCCGTCGAGATGTAGCTCGCCCATCAAGGACGACTGTCACCTGGCGACTGCGCAACGCAGCCCAATCAAGGCCAACCCGATGCGGTGCCCGCAACAAGCCCCAGCCCACCGCTCATCAACAGTCCACGCAGCATGGCCGATACGGGCAAGCCTTTGTTCGAGGCCCCGTACCACT
>JARGPD010000195.1:5995-7241 GCA_029212845.1 Planctomycetota bacterium | reverse complement strand
CTGCACCCCGAGTACGACCTGTACGCGCGGCCGGTGGACTGGGTCGACGAGCTCAACGGCATCGACGACGAGGTCTGGCCCGAGCGGCGCCTGACCGACACCTATGGCTACGACGCCGAGGCCACGGTCTCGCCCGTCGACGGCCGCATCGTGTTCACCTCGACCCGCTCGGGCGACATCGAGCTGTGGACCTGCGACCCCGACGGCCGCAACCTGATGCAGATCACCGACACCCTCGGCTACGACGGCGGCGCCTTCTTCAGCCACGACGGCCAGAAGCTGGTCTTCCGCACGACCCAGTTCCCCGAGGATGCCGACGAGCGCGCCCAGGCCGAGGCCGACTACAAGCGCCTGCTCGAGGAGCACTACGTGCGCCCGAGCGCCATGGAGATCTACGTGATCGGCGCCGACGGCACCGGCCGCAAGCAGGTCACCGAGCTCGGCGGCGCCAACTTCGCGCCGTACTTCTACCCGGACGATGAGCGCATCGTCTTCTCGTCCAACCACGCCTCGGCCACCGGCCGCGACTTCGACCTCTTCGCGATCGACGAGGACGGCCAGCGCCTCGAGCAGATCACGACCTACGAAGGCTTCGACTCCTTCCCCATGTTCAGCTTCGACGGCGAGTGGTTCGTCTTCGCGTCCAACCGCGGCGGCGCGGTCGAGGGCGAGACCAACCTGTTCGTCGCCTACTGGAAGGATGCCGAGCCGGAGTTCTACCTCGACGAGGTCATGGACCACGACGAGACGCCTGTCGACGGCGACGAGGACCACGGCCAGGCTGGTGAAGAGCTCGCCGTCGAGTAGCTCGTCGCGTAGCCGGCTGTTGAAGGACTCGATGTAGGCGTTCTCCCAGGGGGCGCCTGGACCGAGGAGGAGGGTCTCGGTGCCGATGCCCACGAGCCAGTCGCGGACTGCGGTCGCGACGGATTCAGGGCCGTTGTCGGAGCGGATGTGCTTGGCACGCCGCGCTCGACCATCACGCCAGGAGCCCGAAGACGCCCTGGGCTGGGATCGATCTGGCCACGTGCATGCACAGGCAGTCGCGGGTGCACTCGTCCACGAGGACCAGGACCTTCAGTCGGCGACCGTCTTCGGTCCGCTCGAAGGGGAAGTCGTAGGTCCAGACGTGGTCCTTGGCCTCGGCCCGGCGGCGGGTGCAGGAGTTGCCGGAACGAGCGATTCGAGCCCGCTTGCGGCGTCTGCGAAGTGCACGCTTCGCCTCGCATCCCCACGCTGCCCCACG
>JARGPD010000195.1:0-5895 GCA_029212845.1 Planctomycetota bacterium | reverse complement strand
AGCATGGGGATGCGGCGGTAGCCGTAGCGGGGATGCTTGGCAGCCAGCTCGCGCAGGTCGGCGAGCAGATGGGTCTTGTCGTCTGGGACCTGCGCCTCGCGGCGCTGGGTCGATCGGTGCTGCCCGACCAGCGTGCAGGCGTGCCGCTCGATCATGCTGAGCTCGCGTACTGCGTGACGCACGGCGCGCCGCATCGTGGCCGAGCCCAGAGGTCTCCCTCCGCGATGTCCTTGAGCACCTGCTTCTCCAGGGCTTGCCTGGCGACCAGCCGCGCGAGCTGGGTGTTCTGCTTCTCGAGTTCTTTCATGCGCTTCATCTTCGGGCCCTTCGTGGCGCCGTTGGTGTTGCGCCAGCGGTGCTAGGTCTGCTCGGAGACCTCGAGCCGCTTGGCGATCTCGGCGACCGTCAGGCCCTCGGCCTGCATCACGTCCGCGTCGCGGAGCTTGGCCAGGACCTGGTCGGGGGTGTGCTCTCGTCGTGCCATGGTGAGGTCGAGCCTGCCCGATCCCGGGCGGTTGGACTCTCAAGCCGACTGGGCGCGTCCTTGTGGGTCATGCCGATCCTCGGCAGGCCGACTGGTCCATGCCACCCGACCCAGGTGGCCCTCGTCTCCAGGACGGACCAAGCCACCACCTGGGTTCGGCTCTCCCCCCAAGGGCATGGCCCCCAGACCTAGAGAGGCACTCGGAGCCACCTCGCCCAGCCTCTTAGAAGTCGGACGCCCAGAGGCGCGTGAGAGTAGACTAGCTGGCAGTCCCGAACACGAAGTACCATGTCCGACAACCTCAGCGACACCTGGATGTGGGAGCGCGCCCGCAACCTGATCGACCAGGCCGAGAAGCTCCAGAAGCAGTTCGCCCAGCCCGGCGGCTCCGCCAAGGGTTCCGTGGGCTGGACTCCGCCCGTCGACGTCTTCGAGACGAAGAACGAGCTGTGGGTGCTGATCGCCCTGCCCGGCACCCAGCCGGCTGACATCACGGTCAGCTTCGACGGCCTGCGCCTGACGGTCTCGGGCACGCGCAACCTGCCCGAGCCCTTCCGCCGGGCCATCATCCACCGCATGGAGATCCCCAACGGGCGCTTCGAGCGCAGCGTGCACCTCCCGGTCGAGTGCAAGGAAGTCACCCGCAACCAGTTCACCCACGGCTGCCTCCTGATCGGCCTGAGGAAGGTCTGATGGCTACGAAGAAGAAGAAGGCCGCCAAGCGTCCGGCCAAGAAGACCGCGAAAAAGGCCGCCAAGCGACCGGCCAAGAAGACCGCGAAAAAGGCCGCCAAGCGTCCCGCCAAGAAGGCCGCGAAGAAGGCCGCTAAGCGTCCCGCCAAGAAGACCGCGAAGAAGGCCGCCAAGCGCCCCGCCAAGAAGAAGGCGAAGAAGCGCAAGGGTGAGGACAACGAGCTGATCCTCGTGGCCGTGCGCGGCATGGTGCTGTTCCCCGGCGTCGTGCTGCCGATCGCGATCGGTCGGCCTGCCTCGGTGCGCGCCGTCCAGGCCGCGGTCCAGTCCGGCCGCAAGGTCGGCGTCGTGCTGCAGTCCAACCCCGAAGCCGACACCCCCACCAAGAAGGACCTGCACAAGGTCGGCACGCTGATCGAGATCCTGCGCTACGTCACGGCGCCCGATGGCACCCACCACGTGGTCGCCCAGGGAGCCGGGCGCTTCCGGATCGACGAGTTCACCAGCCACACGCCCTACTTCACCGCCAAGGTCACGCCGATCCTCGAGCAGGACCCCGCCGGCATGGAGGTCGAGGAGCGCCGCGACCTGCAGGCGCGCTTCCTGGCCCTCAAGACCCAGGCCCACGAAGCCCTCGCGCTGCTGCCCCAGGCACCTGACGACCTCGACAACGCGATCGAGAACACGCCGACGCCCGGAGTCCTGGCCGACCTCGTCGCCACCTTCATGGACATCTCGCCGGACGAGAAGCAAGCGCTGCTCGAGACCGCCGACCTCAAGCAGCGCCTGACCAGCGTGTCCACGAAGCTGGCCGAGCTGACCGCCGTGCTGCAGATGTCCAGCGACATCCGCGAGTCCACGAAGGGCAACCTCGACAAGGCCCAGCGCGAGTACTTCCTACGCGAGCAGCTGCGAACGATCCAGCAGGAGCTCGGCGAGGGCAGCTCGATGGAGGTCGCCGAGCTCGGCGACCGCATCGACGCCGCGGGCATGCCCGAAGAGGTGCTGGCCGCCGCACGCAAGGAGCTCACGCGCCTCGAGCGGATCCCCGAGGCCTCGGCGGAGTACTCGATGGTGCGCACGTACCTCGACTGGATGCTCGACCTGCCTTGGTCGGTCTCGAGCGACGACCGCATCGACCTTCGGCAAGCCGAGGAGATCCTCGACGAGGACCACTACGGCCTCGAGAAGGTCAAGAAGCGCATCCTCGAGTTCCTCGCCGTGCGGCGCCTCAAGCCCGACGGCAAGAGCCCGATCCTGTGCCTCGCCGGCCCGCCCGGCACCGGCAAGACCAGCCTCGGCCGCTCGATCGCGCGCGCCATGGGCCGGAAGTTCACGCGCGTCAGCCTCGGCGGCGTGCACGACGAGGCCGAGATCCGCGGCCACCGGCGCACCTACGTCGGCGCGATGCCCGGCAACGTGATCCAGGGCCTGCGCAGCGCGGGCGTGAACAACCCGGTCTTCCTGTTCGACGAGATGGACAAGCTCGGCCAGGGCTTCCATGGCGACCCGGCCTCGGCCCTGCTCGAGGTGCTCGACCCCGCCCAGAACAAGACCTTCGAGGACCACTACCTCGACGTGCCCTTCGACCTTTCGCGGGTGCTCTTCCTCGCCACGGCCAACTACCTCGACAACATCCCCGGGCCGCTCCGGGATCGCATGGAGGTGATCGAGCTCTCGAGCTACACCGAGGCCGAGAAGATCCAGATCGCGCGGCGCTACCTGCTACCGCGCCAGACCGCGGAGAACGGCCTGACCAACGCCGTGTTCCAGCTGACCGATCCCGCGCTGGTCGAGATCGTGCGGCACTACACGATGGAGGCCGGCTGCCGGAACCTCGAGCGCGAGCTCGGCAGCGTCGCCCGCCACGTCGCGACCCTGGTCGCTCGGCACCTCGACGAGGTGCTGCCGCCCGAGCCCGAGCCCGAGTCCGCCGAGGACACGCCGCTGCCCGAGCTGGCCCCCGGCAGCTTCGTCCCCGGCGGCGCCAAGGACCTCTCCAGCCTGCTGGCCGAAGCGCCGGGCACGCCGCTCGAGCTGATCGGCGATGCCGACGGCTCCCCCGCCGACGCCCAATCGGCCCCCCCCAAGCCCCCGCGTCCGACGCCACTCGAGCGGGCCATCGAGCTCGAGCTCGAACTGCCCAAGCACGTGATCGGCAAGGGCGACCTGCACCGGATCCTCGGTCCCACCAAGTACGAGTCCGACGTCGCCCTGCGCACGGCCGAGCCCGGCGTCGCGACCGGCCTCGCCTGGACGCCGGTCGGGGGCGTGATCCTGTTCGTCGAGGCCACGCGCATGCCCGGCAAGGGCAACCTGATCCTGACCGGCCAGCTCGGCGACGTGATGCAGGAGAGCGCCACCGCGGCGATGAGCCTGCTGAAGACGCGCGCTGATCGCTTCGGGCTGACCCAGGAAGACTTCGAGAAGGTCGACATCCACGTGCACCTGCCCGAGGGCGCCACGCCCAAGGACGGACCCTCCGCGGGCGTGACGCTCTTCACCACGCTCGTCAGCCTGATGACCGGACGCCGCGTGCGCTCCGACCTGGCGATGACGGGCGAGATCAACCTACGCGGTCTGGTGCTGCCCGTCGGCGGCATCAAGGAGAAGGTCCTCGCCGCCTACCGCGCGGGCCTGCGCCGCGTGATCCTGCCCAAGCGCAACGAGAAGGACCTCGAGGACGTGCCCGAGTCCGTCCGCTCCAAGATCGAGTTCCACTGCGTCACCCGCGTCGGCGAGGTCCTCGACCTGGCCCTCTGCGACGAAGTCGAAGCCTGCGGTAGCTGACGACCGGCCCTGCGCCCGCGCCCTAGCACGGGGGCGAGGGCGCGGGTCACCCCCATGGCAAGCCGCGGCGAAGCCGCCACGCGAACCCTCGCTGTCGCGCTCCCAGCCGCCGGGACCACCGAGCCCCACCACCTCTCCACGCAGCCCCCCCTGACTCCCTATGCTCACCACGATCGCCCTGACCCCGCTCCTCGTCCTGACCCAGGATGCTGCCGTCGAGACCCCCGCCGTCTGGGACTTCCGTGATGTGGCCGCCGAGGCCGGGGTCGACTTCCGGCACCACTTCGGGCGCGCCGAGTTCGGTGCGATCCTGGAGGACACGGGCTCCGGCGTGGCGACCTTCGACTACGACGGCGACGGCTGGCTGGACCTGTACCTGGTCAATGGTGCCTGGGTCGAGGGCGTCGGCGACCCCGAGCACACCGCCGGTCGCGGCGCGACCAACCGGCTGTACCGCAACGTGACCGCCAAGGACCCGGCCGCTGGGCTGCGCTTCGAGGACGTGACCGAGCGGGCGGGAGTCGGCCATGGCGGCTATGGCATGGGCGCGGTCGTCGGCGACTGGGACGGGGACGGCGACGAGGACCTGGTGGTGCTCAACTTCGGGCCGAACGTGGCCCTTCGCAACAACGGCGACGGCACCTTCACCGACGTCACCGCAGAGCTCGGCCTCGCCGGCCCGGCAGAGCTGAACGGCTGCACGAAGTGGAGCGTCTCGGGCGCGTTCTTCGACCACGACGGCGACGGCGACCTCGACCTGTACGTCGCCAACTACCTGGCCTTCGACCCCGACTTCCAGGACCCCGACCTGCCGCCCGAGTACCCCTACGCGGGCCCGAACTCCTACGCCGGCCAGCCCTCGATCCTGTACGAGAACCGGGACGGCAAGTTCGTCGACGTGACCGCGGCGAGCGGCGTCTTCAAGGAGAACGGCAAGACCATGGGGGCCGCGATCGCGGACCTCGACGGCGACGGCGACCTCGACGTGTTCGAGGCCGTCGACGACATGCAGAACTTTGTCTTCGTCAACGGCGGCGAGGGCGGCTTCACCGAGCGCGGCGTGGCCTCGGGCGCGGCCTTCGACGCCGACGGCCGCCCGACCGCCTCGATGCACCCCTGCATCGGCGACGTGGACGGCGACGGCTTGCTGGACGTGTTCGTGCCCGACCTGGCCTTCGGGTGCCTGTACAAGAACCGCGGCAACCTGCGCTTCGCCGAGGCCAGCCTCAGCGCTGGCCTGCGCACCGAGACCCTGGCCCAGATCGGCCAGAGCGGCTGGGGCGGCGGCTTCGCGGACTTCGACCTGGACGGGGACCTCGACCTGCTCGTGGTGCTCGGCGGCGCCTTCAGCATCGAGAGCGTCGAGCCGGACCTGCTGCTGCTGAACGACGGCACCGGCCGCTTCACCCCGGCGACCTGGCCCGAGGGCAGCTACTTCGGCACCCGCCAGTGCGGTCGCGGGGCTGGCCTTGCCGACCTCGACAACGACGGGGACCTCGACTTCGTCATCAACCACAAGGACGCCGGGAGTCCCGCTAACGTCGTCCTCAACGACCTGCCCCCCGGCCGCCACTGGGTGGGGCTCGACCTGCGCGCCACTGGCAAGAACCCCCTCGCCCTAGGCGCCCGCGTCAGCCTGCGGGTCGGCGACGCGACCCAGGTGCGCGAGGTCACGCGCTCGGGCTCCTACCTGAGCCAGGGCGACCGCCGCCTGGTCTTCGGCCTCGGCGCGGGCACCAAGATCGACGCACTCACCATCCGCTGGCCCGACGGCACCGAACAGTCCCTCGAGCTGCCCGCCATCGACCGCTACCACCGCATCGACCAGCCCGCCGAGTAGCAACCGACCGCAACCAACCGCTGCCGACCGCTGCCGACCGCTGCCGGGTGCTGCCGGGTGCTGCCGGGCGGGGAACGCGCCAACGGTAC
>JARGPD010000194.1:235-7313 GCA_029212845.1 Planctomycetota bacterium | reverse complement strand
AATGGTCGGGGCGAGAGGATTCGAACCTCCGACCTCTGCAACCCCATTGCAGCGCGCTAGCCAGGCTGCGCCACGCCCCGACCTCAGGGGTGGAGAGGATAGGTAGGGGGTGGCGGGGCGTCAACCTCCGAAGGGCAGAAGCTTGGAGGGTCGGCCAGGTTGTCGATGGAGCGGCAGCTGGCGGTGCCCCGTGGGCCTCCTGGGCGGCGACCCGTCCTGGGGCCCCGTTCGATCCACACCAAGGCGGCCCGGTCCCGGCTGGGGCCTTGCCGCTCGTGTCGGGTACGGGGTCCTGCGCTTGCCGGGGCGAGCGGGGCGAGGGAGAATGGCGGCATGGTCCGAGCAAGCCGCAGCCAGTGGGTCCCGAGGGTGTACGCCAGGCGGCGGCACCGTACCTGGATGCAGGCGATGACCCTGGCCAGCCTGGGGTGGGGCGTGTGGTGGGTCGGGCTGCTCTTGGCGCGCTTCTGGCCCGGCCTGGCGCCGGACTTTCTCAGCGGTCGAACCCTGATCACTGCGCTCAGCACGATCCTGGCCGGCATCGGGCTGGTGCTCGCGCTCTTGACCCTGCGCGCCAAGCGCTCCTGGCTGCCCTTCGCCCTGGTCGCGATCTTCGCGAACCTGAGCCTGCTGCTGCTGCCGCTGCTGCTCGACGGGATCGTCGCGCGCAGCGACGGCTGAGCTGCAATAGGAGGCGAGCGGCGCGGGCGGGGGGCACCCCGGGCGCTCGGCCGGAGTGATCCTCGATGATCGCGAGTGCGCCGAGGTGCTAGTCCGCGACGAAGGTGCAGGGCTTTCCGAGCTCGGCCGAGATCCCCGTCGCGATCAGGGCCTGGGTCGTGAAGGCGCTGCCAGCCGCGAGCGAGGCGGGCACTGGCAGGCTCCACTGGACCACGCCACTGGCGGGAGCGACCCTGGTGGGCAGGTAGAAGAAGCCCTGGGTGATGTCGATGCCCAGCAGACCGAAGGGATGGGTCGTGAGCAGCCCTGGTTCGCCGATGGCTTGGAACACGTGCGCGCCAGGGGGCGCCCAGGTGGTGAGCGCCATCGACTGACCGGGGTGAACGTCGCTGGTCCAGGAAGCGGGCAGGGCCTTGGTCGTCACCGGTGCGCTGCCGGAGAAGGCCGAGAAGCCTACGCCCGTGCTCAGGGTCACCGCCGGATCTAGCTCGATCTGCCCCCCCGTGGCGAAGATGAGGTCACCGTTCGTGTTGTGGATCGAGGAGGTCGGATCCCCCGTGATGCTGAGCGTGCACCCCACCGTGGCGATCGAGGACTGCACCCCGAAGTCCACCGAGAAGTGGGGTTGGACGATGTGGATCGTCGACGTGGTCGCCTCGATCGCGGCTCCACCCCCAAGCCCCGTCGAGGGCATGACCTGCAGCCAGCAGTCGACGACCGTCACGACGCTCTGGTCCGCGAGGATCGCCGGGGCGCCGAAGTTCCTGACGTCGCTAAGGGTCACACTGGCCGATCGGAGGACCTCGATGCTCGGCGAGGTCGTGAAGAACGCCTGGGGCTCACGGGCCTCCAGGTCTTGGAGGTGCACCTCGCCCTTGCAGTCCAGGATCCGAACGTTCACGCCTCCTTCCTGCGCCTTGCTGAAGCCCGCCATGCGAAAGGAGCTGCCGACCGGGAGGTTCTGGATGACGATCGGGTTCCAGGCCTGGGTCTGGATGTTCACCGCGCCACCTTCACCGATGATGGTTAGACCCTTGCTCGTAGTGAACGGAGTCGCGCCGAAACCGAACGCCTGCTGGACGATGATCGTGTCGCCGTCCGCCGCGGCCGCAACGGCGCTCGGGAGGTCCGTGAAGTCGACACCAGGACCACCACCGAATTGGACGATCCAGGTGGACTGCGCTGTGGCCGCGCCACACAGGGCCAGGGCGCAGAGGAAGGAGCGGATCATGCGAGTCATGGGCGAATTCCGTGGTGCGAGCGTTTCAAGGTAAGCAAGACGAGCGCTTCCGATCCTGAGAGCCGCCAGGGAACTCGTCAACCGAAATGCCCGCCAACCCTCGGGTCAGGCCCGCGTGCGACCACCGAGGCGCCTCTCGAAGGCCATGCCGCGCTGCTCGAAGAGGCGCACCGTCGAGCCGCCGGCCGAGGGCGGCCTCTGGGCTCCCAAGGACGCTCGTCTCGGACTCGTACCCTGCGCCTAGCCGAGGCCCAGTCGGCACCAAGGCCACCAGCCCGAGGACGAGTGCTGCGAGCCTCGAGGGCGTCGCCTCTGCTCTAGATCGGCGGAGCCAGGTAGACCATCCAGAAGCCGGTCGTGGCCGCCAGGGTGATCAGGGTGAAGGCGATCAGCGCGGCGATGCGATGGGAGCGGTGGACGCGGCCGGTGCGCAGCACGGCGATGCCGGTGATGACGGGCAGCAGCAACGCGGCCGTTGCGGTGCGGGCGAGGGCCATGTGGATCGGGTAGATCCGGCCGGCGGCCTCGAGGTCGTACGAGTGGCCCAGCTCGACGGCCAGCACGATGGTCAGGACCAGCAGCGCGACGGTCACGCCGACGAGGCCGAGGTGCAGGGCGCGGCGGCGCTGCTTGCGCCAGTTCCAGCCGGTCCAGAGCACGCCGAGCAGCGCGACCAAGGTCAGGCTGAAGGCTAGGACGAACTTCGTCAGGATGTCCAAGGGTCGTGCGGTCGAGTTCAGGGATGCGGCTCTGCGGACAGGCCGGGGGAGGGCGCCGGCGGGCTCACTCGCCGGCGAGCAGGCCGTCCATCTCGCCGGTGGGTGCGCGGGTCATCAGGTCGAAGACCGCCTCGCGCGGGTCCTTGCCCTCGAACAGGATCGCGTGGACCTGCCCGGCGATCGGCATCGAGATCTCGGCGGCGACCTCGTTCTCGGGGCCGAACAGCGCCTTGGTGGTCCAGACGCCCTCGGCGACCATCTTCATCGAGGCGAGCACCTCCTCGAGGGTCTCGCCGCGACCGATGCGCTCGCCGACCGCGCGGTTGCGCGAGTGTTTCGAGCAGGCCGTGGTCACCAGGTCGCCGAAGCCGGTCAGGCCGAAGAAGGTGTGCGCCTCGGCCCCGTAGGCCTTGCCGAAGCGCGCCATCTCGACCATGCCGCGGGTCATCAGGGCGGCCTTGGCGTTGTCGCCGAGCTCGAGACCGTCGGACATGCCGGCGGCCAGGGCGATCACGTTCTTGAGGGCCGCGCCCAGCTCCGCGCCGACGCGATCGCGGGCGGTGTAGACCCGGAAGGTCTCGCAGTTGAAGGCCGCCTGGGTCATGGTCGCGAGGCGCTCGGACTCGGAGGCTACGACCACGGTCGCGGGCAGGCCGCGAGCGACCTCCTCGGCGTGGCTCGGCCCGGTCAGTACGCCGATGTCGCGGTCGCCGAGCACCTCGAGCAGGATGCTGGTGGGCGTCTTCATCGTCTCGATCTCGAGGCCCTTGGTCGCGCTCACGATCGGCACGTGGGCGGGCAGGTACTCCTCGAAGGTCATCGCCACGCTGCGCAGGTACTGGGTCGGCACGACGCTGACGACCAGGTCGACGTCGCGCGCGGCCTCGCCCGGATCAGCGCTGAACTTCAGGCCTTCTGGCAGCGGCACGCCGGGCAGGAAGAGCCGGTTCTCGCGGTGCTTCTCGAGCTCCGCCGCCTGCTCGGGGAAGACGCTGAAGAGGGTCGTGTCCAGGCCGTTCTTGGCCAGGATGATCGCCAGGGCCGTGCCCCAGCTGCCGTCACCGATGACCAGCACTCGCTTCGCTTGGGTTTCCATGGTTCTAGTCCTTCGAGCGGCCGCGCCAGCGCGGCTCGAGGCCGCCGGTCAGGCGCTTGAGGTTGTCCTTGTGACGCAAGACCACCAGCACCGCGAAGGCCACGCAGAAGACGACGACCTCGCCGCCGTACTCGTCCCCCATCACCTGCCAGGCGATGATCGGGAAGCTGAGGCCCATGGCGATCGAGCCCAGGCTGACGAAGCCGGTCGAGAAGGCCGTGATCAAGAAGACCGCGCCGCCGAGCACGAAGATCGTCGGGTCGAGCGCGACCAAGACGCCGCAGCCGGTGGCCACCGCCTTGCCGCCCTTGAAGCCCAGGTAGACCGGCCACACGTGGCCGATGACCGCAGCGCCGCCCGCGAGCACCGCCAGCGACAGGTTGCCCGAGTCGGCGTTGCCCTCGGTCAGGAACCAGCTCGCCACCACGGCGGCCGGGAACCAGCCCTTGGTGAAGTCCAGGAAGAAGGCCAGGAAGCCCAGGGGCTTGCCGAGCGCGCGGCCGGTGTTGGTGGCGCCGATGTTGCCGCTGCCGATGGCCCGCAGGTCGATGCCCTTGAGGCGCGCGAGCAGGAAGCCGAAGGGGATCGAGCCGAGCAGGTAGCCGATCAGCACGGCGAGCCATTCGGAGCCGACCGGCATGGTGAGGGAGGCGAGGTGCATGATGGTAGGGGCCCGACCATGCGGATGGCGGGTCGAGCCACCTCAGAGTAACCGTCGAGAGGTTCGGATTCACGCTGGGACGCCAATCCCGAGCCAGGCCTCCAGCCGCTACCCTCATGCCATGACCCAGGCCGACCCCCCCGCCCGCCGCATCGGCGTCGACACCGGCGGCACCTTCACCGACCTGTACCTGCCGACCGCGACCGGCAGCCGGGTCGTCAAGCTGCCCTCCACGCCCGACGACCCAAGCCGCGCGATCGGCGCGGGCCTGGCCGACCTGTGCGGCCCCGGCCCGCTCGGACCCACGGACCACGTCATCCACGGCACGACGGTCGGCCTCAACGCGCTGCTCACCCGCGACGTGGCCCCCACCGCCCTGGTCACGGGCCGCGGCTTCCGCGACCTGATCGAGATCGGCCGCCAGGAGCGCCCCGACATCTACGCCCTCGACCCCGCCCGCCCGGCCCCGGTCGTGCCGCGCGAGCTGCGCTTCGAGGTCGACGAGCGCAGCTGGCCCGCACCCGCTGGAGGCGGCGGGCTCGAGCGCATCGCCCGCGCCAGCGACGCCGAGCTGGCCGAGCTGCGCGCGACCCTCGCCGCGTCCGGCGCAGAGGCCATCGCGGTCTGCCTCCTGCACTCCTGGGCCGACCCCGAGCCCGAGCGCCGCATCGCCGCCGCCCTCGCGGGGCTCGGCCTGCCGATCACGACCTCGTCCGGCATCGCGCCCGAGTACCGCGAGTTCGAGCGCTTCTCCACCGCGACCGTCAACGCCGCGCTCGTGCCCAAGGTCGGCGCCTACCTCGAACGGCTCGCCGCCACCCTCGGCAGCGCGCGCCTGTCGCTGATGCAGTCGAGCGGCGGCACGATCGAGCCCGGCCGCGCGGCCGCCGAGCCCGCGCGGCTCTTGCTGTCGGGTCCCGCCGGCGGCGTCGGAGGCGCGGCCCTCGCCGCGGCCGAGGCCGGCATCCAAGGCGGCATCGTCACCTTCGACATGGGCGGCACCTCGACCGACGTCGCCTTCCACTCCGGCGCGCGGGAAGGCGACGACCCAGGCGACCTAGGACGCCTGGCCGTCGACCCGCCGCCCGTCGGCGGCCTGCCGGTCAACCTGCCCAGCCTCGACGTGCACACCATCGCGGCCGGCGGCGGCTCCCTCGCGCGCATCGACGCCGGCGGCGTGCTGCACGTGGGACCCGCCAGCGCGGGCGCCGACCCGGGGCCGGTGGCCTATGGCAAGAGCGACCAGCCGACCCTGACCGACGCCTTCGTGCAGCTCGGTCGCATCCAGGGCGGCGCCTTCCTGGGCGGCACCCTCGAGCTCGATCGCGCGGGCGTCGCGCGCGCCTTCGAGGTCCTCGGCGGGCGCCTCGGCGTCTCGGCCACGGTCGCGGCCGAGGCCTGCGTCGAGATCGGCCGCGCCGCCATGGGGCGTGCGATCGGCGCCATGACCCTACAGCGCGGCCGCGACCCCAAGGACCTGACCCTGGTGGCCTTCGGCGGCGCGGGTGGGCTCGCGGCGGTCGAGCTGGCGCGAGCCCTGGGCTTCCCGCGCGTGCTGATCCCGGCCGACCCGGGCGTGCTCTCGGCCCGCGGCCTGGCCACGGCCGGTTTCCAGGCCAGCGCCGCGCGCAGCCTGCTGCGCCCCCTCGAGAGCTGCTCGACCGCCGAGCTCCGCGGCCACCTGGGCCTGCTCGAGGACCAGCTGCGGGCGCGCGCAGACGAGTCCGGGCAAGCGCCCGGGCGGCTGGAGCTCTCGGCCGAGCTCGAGCTGCGCTACCTCGGACAGTCCTACCAGCTGAGCCTGCCCTGGACCGGAAGCGCCGACGGCCTAGCGCCCGCCTTCGCCGCTGCCCACGAGCGCTTCTATGGCTACCGCATGGACGCGCGCTCGATCGAGCTCGTGCACCTGCGCGCCCATGCCCGGGTGCGCACCCAGGTCCAGGTACCCGAGCGGCCCGCGGCGCGCGAGCTCGCGCCCGCCGCCGTCCTGGGCCAGGCCGAGGTCTGGACCGCGGGCTCCCCGACCGAAGCGCCCATGATCCAGCGCGCGGCCCTAGTCCCCGGGACCCGCTTCGCCGGTCCGGCCGTGGTCCTGGAGTACAGCGGCACGACCTACCTGCCCGCCGGCTGCACCGCGCAGGTCGCCCCGGGTGGGCATCTCGTGGTCCACGTCACCTGACGCGACCGCCTTTCGGGCGCCCGGGCCGGATCCCGTCCAGGCCCGGGGAAACGCCAGACTTTGGCCCGTCTGCAGGATTGTTTTGCGCTAAGATCCCGCTGGGAAGAGCGCTCGGATCGAGCCAGTGTCCCCACCGCCGAACGCCACCTCCAGGAACCCCGCAAAGACCGCGCGACCCGCGCGACCCTGAACTCATGCCGCACATCATCGCCGAACCCTGCGTCAACACGAAGGACACCGCCTGCGTCGAGGTCTGCCCCGTCGACTGCATCCACCCCACCAGGGATGCGCCGGAGTTCGCCGAGGCGAAGATGCTCTACATCAACCCCGACGAGTGCATCGACTGCGGCGCCTGCATCCCCGAGTGCCCGGTCGACGCGATCTTCGACGAGGTCGACCTGCCCGGCCAGTGGCAGGAGTACATCAAGATCAACGAGGACTGGTTCAACGAGCACTAGGCTCGAACCCAGCCTCCCCCGAAGCGGCCGCCGCGCTCCCCCAG
>JARGPD010000194.1:0-225 GCA_029212845.1 Planctomycetota bacterium | reverse complement strand
TCAAAAACAAAAAACCCCTCTCTTGTTTCCACCCCCCGGGGGCCACCCCCCCCCCCCCCCCGGCGCCGGGCCCCGCCCCCCCCCGGCCGGGGGCGCCCGCTTCGCGTTCCGCCACCGCCAACCCGCTGCCGCCGTGCGGCCGTGAGGCTGCCAAGCCGCCGATCCGCTGCCGCCGGGGCGCCGTGCGGCTGCCAAGCCGCCAACCCGCCGCCGCCGTGGCGCCGT
>JARGPD010000193.1 GCA_029212845.1 Planctomycetota bacterium | reverse complement strand
CTCTTAGAACTCGAGGCGCAGCTGACGGAGGGCGGCGTCGAGTAGCTGCTTGGGGCGGCTCGCCTTGAGTGGGCGCTCGCTGCGGGCCGAGCGCAAGAGTGCCGCGATGTGCTTCTGCTGCCATTTCTGCGCCTTGTCGAAGCCGGGGAAGCGCGCCTCGGCGCGGCGGAATTCGGCGTCATGGTGGAGCCGGCGGCCGGCCCGCTCGGGGTCGGGGTTGCGCTGGGACTCCGCGGCGCGGGTGGCATGCAGGAGCTCGTGGAACAGGACGAAGCGCACGAAGCTCTCCGGGACCGCCGGCTGGTCGAGGACGCGGTGGATGCGGATCAGATGGCGGTCCTCCTCGTAGCTGCCGAGCTGCAGGCTGCGTCGCGCGCGGCTCGGGCCCTTGCGACCCCAGGTGATCAGCGGCATGCCAAGGGGCTCGAGGTCGGCGGCAGCCAGCAGCGGCGCGCCGGCCCGTCCTGGGTCGGCGGGTGGTCGCTGCGGCAGGAGCGCACCAGCGGCACCAACAGCAGCACCGGCTCCGGCGGGAGCGGCTCCGTCAGCACCGGCGGCTCCATCGGCGGCGGCGGCGGCTCCATCGGCGGCTCCATCGGCGGCTCCACCGGCGGCGGCGGGGGGCTGGCCCATGGTGGGGCCGGGGTCGAAGAGCTGCTGGGTGAGCTCGGCGAGGTCGTGGGTCTGGCCGCGGGCGTCGGCGCTGGGGCGCTTGCGCTGGCGCGGTGGGGCGGCGGCGAGGCTGGCCTCGATGAACTCGTCGAGCAGGCGCGAGGCGCGCTTGGCGCGACGGCCTTGCTTGAGCCAGGTGGCGAGGGCGCCCAGGACCTCCTCGGGGGCCTCGCGGAAGAAGCCGGCCAGGCGGACCTCGATCGGGCGGCCCCTCGGGTCGTTCCAGAACCCCTTGCTCTGGATGACCTGGCGGCGGGCGCGGCCGAAGCTGACGCGCACGGCGTTGCCGGTGGCTTCGGTCAGGTAGAGGCTCCAGGCGGCCTCCCGGTCGGGATTGGAGGCGTCGTAGGGAACCTGTGGCGTGGGCTCTTGGGATGGGGAGGACATGCTCTACTGCGGGATCCGGGCGGTGATCCTATACTCGCGAGTCCCCCCCTCGGCTTTCCCGCCGGCGTCAATCCCGCCATCGCACCGTCCCAATCGGAGTCCTAGCCTTGTCCAAGCCCATCCACGCTGCATCCCTCGCCCTAGCTGGCCTCCTGCTCCTGACCCCCCTGGCCGCAGCCGAGGCCAAGCTCGTGCGCACGGGCGGCGTGATCGGTGGCTCCCTGACCTACACGATCGACGGCGATCCCTTCGAGCTGTTCGCGCTCTTGCCCTCGACCACCGCCGGCCCGACGCCGCTCTCGCTGCTCGACCCCCTCGACGGGCGCTCCCTCGACGTCGGCCTCGACCTCTTGTCGGTCATGGTCGTCGGGAGCCTCGGCGCTAGCGGCACCCAATCGGTGGTCTTTCCGCTGACTACAGCGACCTCGCTCGTCGGCGTCCCGATCTACGCCCAGGCGATGACGATCCCCGGCATGCCGACCGTGGTCGACGAGATCTCGAACGTGACGTCCTTCGTGTTGGGCATGCCCGGCGACTCGCACCTCGCGATCGGCGAGCTGTCCTTGGACACGGCGGCCTACTCGTCGGTCGGCCTGGACGACGGGCGCGTGCTGCTCGGCGGAGGCAGCACCACGGACCTGGTCGGCAACACGATCCCGAGCAGCAGCCTGCGCGTCTTCGAGCCCCAGACCCAGACCTTCACCGACCTCGCGGCCAACCTGACCTATGCCACGATCGCACCGGCGGTCGTGAAGCTCGCCGACGGGCGCGTGCTGTTCTCTGGCGGACTCGGGGCGGGAGACACGGTGCTCACCGGCGCCTCGATCTTTGACCCGATGACCGGCAGCAGCAGCGCCGCCGCCAACATGGGCACGCCGCGCACCCAGCACACCGCGACCCTGCTCGCCGACGGCCGCGTCTTCGTCACCGGCGGGGTCAAGGCCGTCGACGCCGCGGACCCGATCGCCGGCCTGGGCGACATCTTGAAGACGAGCGAGGTCTATGACCCCGTCGCGAACTCCTGGTCCAGCGCGGCGAGCATGAGCCTGCCGCGGGTCGGCCACCAGGCCAGCCTGCTGCCGAGCGGACGCGTGCTGATCACCGGCGGCCTCGAGATCGGCAGCCTGTTCGGCATCCCGATCCCGTCGATCGTCAACACGGCCATGCGCTACAACCCGGTCAACAACTCGATGATCGGCACCGCCAGCATGAGCGGCTCGCGCGCCCTGCACGGCCAGGTCACCCTCTCGGACGGCCGCGCCCTGGTGGTCGGCGGTGCGGACGGCGACGTCCTGACCCAGAACTTCAGCTCCCTCTCGACCTGCCGCACCTACAACGAGGGCACCAACTCCTGGACCAACGTGACCAGCCTGCCCGAGGTGCGCACCTTCCCGAACCTGGTCGAGCTCGCGGGCGAGGTCCACGTGATCAGCGGCCTCGGCACGATCGACGTGCTGACCCTGACCGGCAATCCGGTGCTGACGATCGCCAAGGGTGACCTCGGGACCTTCGGCTGGACGACGGTCGGCACCATGGTCCATGGCCGCCCGCTCTCGGCCGCGATCGCGATCGAAGGCGGCGAGCGCGTGCTGGTCGTCGGTCCAGGCGACAACGGCACGGCGGCCTTCGACCGCTCGGCCGAGGTCTACATCCCCTAGCTGACCCAGGCCGGACAGAGCGCGAGGGGGCGCCCAGGCCCATGGCCTGGGCGCCCCCCCGCGCTTGGGACCGGTGGCCCTACAGCTCGAAGGCGTCCAGGGCTCCTTTGATCGCGACGGCCCGCCCGGCCATCAGCTCCTGGCGCTTCTTGGTGCTCTCCCCGAGGTGCGGGAAGCGCTCCGAGTCGACGCGGTAGTAGAAGGCCATCTGGGGGAAGGCGATGCGGGACTCGCCGACCATCGCGGGGCGCGGCTCGATGCCCACGGGCGGCTTGTGGACGTCATAGAGCCCATTGACCCAGATGTCCTGGCGCGCCTGGGCGAGGTCGTCCGCGAACAGGATCCCGAGCGCCTCGAGGTCGCTGTTGAAGGGCGCCTCGACCTGCTTGAGCCAGTCGAACTGGTCGAGGGTGAGCGACTCGCCGAAGCGGCCCTGGGCCTCCTCGAAGTCCATCGCGGCGATCCAGGGGCGGAAGCCCGCGAGCACGCGCTCGCGGTCGACCTCGTCGAGGCGCATGTGCTCTTCGGCAGCCTCGTACATGCTGTCCTCGGTCCAGGTCTCGTTCTCGGCGAAGGGCGAGTTCGGGTTGCTGAGCGCAGCGCTGATGCCTGGGAGCACCGAGCGCTCGAGCTGGCGACCGATGGGGACGGACGGCAGCCCGCGCCGCAGTTCGCCGGAGGCCTGGCTCGCCTTGGGTAGCAGGCCCTCGCTCGGCGTGGTGCGGGTGGAGGGCCCGAGCTGCCAGTAGGCCAGGCCGAGGAGGGCGGCGACGGCGGCGGCCGCCAGTAGGCGTTCGGGCTGACTCATTGGTAGCACGCGTTGCAGGTGTAGGTGACCTTGGCCTTGATGTCCTGGACGATCACGGCGAGCTCGCTGAGCCCCGCGCCACACTCGGACTCGCGGGTCGTGGTGGTCGAGCTCTCCCCGTCGAAGTTGGTCTTCTTGGGCGGCATCTTGCACTCGGTTCGGTCGGGATCACCGTCGTCCGAGTGGCACTCCCAGACGTCGAGGCCGCCGGGCATGTCGCCGACGGAGTAGGTCACGTCGGCCTTGCAGGCGCCGATGCAGTCGAAGCCAACGGGCAGCAGGGAGCCGAAGCAGACGCCCTTGTGGATCGTCGCCGTGACGCTGACCCAGCCGCCGTTGGTGGCGAGGGTGGTGGCGGAGACGTCGAGGGTCTCGAGGCCGGAATTGAGGTCGCAGCCTTGGCAGGTGGACTGGGGAGCTGTGCTCGTGGAGAGCGCTAGGACCAGCGTGCTCGCGATCGCGAGTAGCACTTGTTTCATGACGGAGGGAGGGGGATCTGGATGGTGACGGAGCCGGAATCAACGGTGTGATGCCTCGGCCCATCGAAGCTAAGCGACCCTGGAGTGCCGTCAAGCGGAGCGCCGCCACCGCCTCGGATCGCCCTCGGTAACTCCCTGAAAGTCCCTGGTTTGGGAGATTTCGGCGGGGCGAACTAGGAATGCGCTTTTTGAGCGCGACGCCTGGATGCTGCGCCGCGCGGCTCCCCTTCAGCCGTCGTGGCGGAGGCGCAGGGCGCCGCCCTGGGCCCCGAGCTCGATCGCCTCGCCCCGGTAGATGCGCCGCTCACCACCGGGCCAGAGCACTTCGATCTCAAGCAGCCGGCCGGGTAGGCCGACCAGGATCAACGCCTCGCTCGCCGAGGCGTACGAGCGCGAGCGGTCCATGCGCCCGAGCCAGGTCGGGGCGTCCTCGAAGCGCAGCCAGACCGAAGCGCCGAGGCCCTCGGTGTTCCGTCCGGGGCCGACCAGGCGCAGGGCCAGGCGCGGCCGGCCCGCGGGCGGTGTGCCGGCGAAGACCTGGGCCGGACCGCCGTTGTTGGCGACCGCGAGGTCGAGGTCGAGGTCCCCGTCGAGGTCGCCGAGGGCCGAGCCGCGCGACACGGTGGGGGCCCGGAGGGCGTCGGGCAGGAGCGCGGGCGGCGCCTCGTCGAAGCGCCCCGTGCCGTCGTTCAGGTAGACCTGGTTGGGCTGGGCGTAGAGGCGCGTGTCGCTGATCTCCTCGATGTTGTCGACCACGTGCCCGTTGACCACGATCGCGTCGCCGTCACCGTCGAGGTCCACGTCGCAGAAGGTCACGCCGAAGCCCACCAGGCCGCGGCTCGGCGCGGCCAGTCCCATGCGCAGGGTGCGGTCGCGGAAGGCCAGCCGGCCCGCCACGGGCTCGGCCTCCATCGAGCCTCCCCGCGGCCGCTCGAGGCTGCGGTTGAGGTAGAGCGAGTTCGTCTCCATGTCGAGGTTGGTGACGAACAGGTCGAGGTCCCCGTCGCGATCCACGTCGAGGGTGTCGACGCCCATGCCCGCCTCGGTGTCGCCGCTCTCGTTGTAGGCCAGGCCCAGCTTGCGCCCGCCCTCACGGAAGACCTCGCCGCCCTGGTTGTGCAGCAGCATGTTCGGCGTGGCGTCGTTGGCCACGTACAGGTCGACCCAGCCGTCGAGCTCGATGTCGGTCGGGATCGCGCCGAGGCCCTTCTGGGGGTCGAGGTCGGCCACGCCCATCGAAGCGGTCACGTCGGTCAGCACCCCGGCCGTGTCCAGGTCGTTGCGCCACAGCTGGTCGGGCTGGGCGGGGTAGCGATCGGGGTGCGGGTAGCCCGCATGGGGCCCGGGCGCGCTCGGGTTGTAGCGCGGGTCGAGGTGCGCCCGCGGGGCGACCTCGAGGTAGTCGACCACGTACAGGTCCAGGTCCCCGTCGGCGTCGTAGTCGAGCACCGCGGCCGACACGCTCCAGCTGTCCTCGGCGGCCATGCCCCAGGCCGAGGTCACGTCCCGGAAGCCCTCGGCGGTGTTGCGCCACAGGCCGTTGGTGCCCCAGTTGAGCGCCATCAGGTCCACGCGCCCGTCGCCGTCGAGGTCGGCCGCGTGCACCCCCTGGCCGTAGCCGCGGTCGGCGGCCTGACCCTCGGCCAGCCGCAGCCCACCCCGGCCGTCGCCGCTCCACAGCTGGTTCTCGGCGCCGCTGCGGTCCTCGGACGCGTCCAGGTCGCGCAGGGGCCCGGACTGGGCCAGGTAGAGGTCGAGGTCCCCGTCGCCGTCCCAGTCCAGCCAGGCCACGCCGCCTCCGAGGGTCTCGGGCAGCTCGCGGTTGCCCTCCCGCCCGGGGTCGTGGCGGAAGGTCAGGCCCGAGCTGGCGGTCAGGTCCTGAAAGAGCGGCCCACTGGCCTCGCCCAAGGGGCCCTGTGCGGTGGCCTCTGGCGTGCTCCCTGACCCCTCGCCCGCGGGTCCCGGTGCCTCGGAGCAGCCTGCGAACAGGGCTCCCAGGCCCGCCAGGGCCAATCCGAGCCCAAGTCTTCGCGCTGCGGTGGTCATGGCGCCCATCCTACCCGAGGTTCCCTGGGTGGGCGCCTCCCCCGAATCGTCGATCCCTTGGAACCACCACCTCGGGGCCTGCGTCCTTGGTGAGCGCCCAATGCCGGGCGGCCGCTCCTGGGTCTCCCAGGGGCGTCCTTCCGGAGCTCCCGCCTTGGCCGGTTCCGGGGGTTCGCAGCGGCGGGCACTTTTCAGTCGCTTCAGAACCTCTTCGGAGTCTGGAGCGACTGTCCTTTTAAAAGAGGTAGCGCGGGGGCGGGGCCCGCGTCGGTCGACCCCGGGGCGGGGAGCCGCGGCCTAGAGCTCGGCGGCACGCAGGGCGGTGGCACCGGCCCCGTCCCCGGTCTCGTCGAGGCGTCCGGCCAGGCGCTCGACGCGCACGCGCCAGGTCAGGTGGTCGGGAATCCCGAACTCCTCCATCTGCACCAAGAGCCCGTGGTGCCGGGCGACCTCGACGGCCTCGTCCTCGCGGCCGAGCTCCTCGAGGCAGCGGCCGTACCGGAACCAGGCCTCGGTCGAGTTGGGCAGGTTCTGGGCGGCGGCCTCGAGCTCGGGCAGGGCGGCCTCGAGCTGCCCCTCTTCGACCAGCAGCTGCCCCAGCCGCAGGCGCAGGTGGGGGCTGAAGGGCTGCAGTTCGAGGCCCTTGTCGAGGGCCGCGCGCGCTGCCCCGAGCTCGCCGAGCTCCCAGTAGGCGCGAAACATCGGCCCCGCGAGCCCGTGGTCGGTGGGGTCGAGGCGCGCCACATGCTCGAGCAGGGCCGCGCTCTCCTCGAAGCGCCCCAAGCCGGCAAAGCTGGCTGCGCACAGCTTGAGCGTCACGGGCACCTGCTCCTCGAGCTCGAGGCACAGGCCAAGCACGGCCATCGCCCGGTCGGGAAACAAGTTGTTCGCATACAGGTTCGCCAGCTTCAGCCCCAGGTCCAGCTTGGCCGGATTCAGGCTCAGCCGCTGGGTCAGGATGCGCGCCTCGGCCAGCGCGGCCATCTGGCTCGCCGTCGCATAGTCGGTAGGAACCCGAGGCACCCCAGCCAGCCCCTTCAGCTCGACCACCGGACCACGCCAAGCCTCCACCCCAAACAACCCCGGCCACCCCGCCACTACGCCAGCCTCCGAACCAGCCCCCACACCCCCAGCCAAACCCCCCCGCCCCCCCCCCACCCCCACCCGGGCCACCCCGCCCCCCGCGCCCCACCCCCCCAGCGCACCCACCACCCAACCACCCCCACACCCCCACCCACCACCCCACCCCCGCCGCGGACCCCACCCCCA
>JARGPD010000192.1 GCA_029212845.1 Planctomycetota bacterium | reverse complement strand
GGGCTTGGGCTCGGGTGCCGCGCGGGCTTGGGCTCGGGTGCCGCGCGGGCTTGGGCTCGGGTGCCGCGCGGGCTTGGGGTGGGGTCTTGGCTGACTCTCGCGGGGGGGAAGGGCCTCGCTGCCTTGGGGGCGGATAGACTCTTGGGCCCATCGAGGAACGAGGTCGAGCTACCCGGTGGGCGCCCCCGTGCTCGATCGTGGCGCTCCCAACGACTCCGCTTGGCCGCTGGCTTCCGCGACGCTCGCCGTCGCTTCCACCCCGTGCTCCCCCTCCCCCTTCCCCGCTGTCTGCCATGTCCGAGAACGCCAACGTCGTTGACATCACCGCCGCCAACTTCGAGAGCGACGTGCTCGAGAGGTCGTTCCAGGTCCCCGTCGTGCTGGACTTCTGGGCAGAGTGGTGCGGGCCGTGCAAGACCCTCGGCCCGCTGCTCGAGGCCGAGGCCGAGAAGCGCGGCGGCGCCTTCGTGCTGGCCAAGCTCGACACCGAGGCGAACCCCGAGCTCGCCGGGGCCTTCCAGATCCAGTCGATCCCGACGGTGATGGTGCTCAAGGATGGCCGCCCGATCGATGGCTTCCAGGGCGCGATCGGCGCGAAGGAGCTCGCCGACTTCCTCGACAAGCACGCCACGGCCATCGCGCCCGCCGGACTCGAGGAGGCCAACGCGCTGGTGGCCGAGGGCAAGCTCGAGGAGGCCATGGAGCTGCTCGACCAGCGCTTCGAGGAGCTCGCCGGCGACGGCTCGGCGACCCTCCTGCGCACGCGGCTCTTGCTCGACATGGGTGAGCACGCCGAAGCCCGCGAGTTCTATGACGCGCTCGAAGACGAGTTCCAGCAGTCGGAGGAAGGCCGCGCGATCCGCGCACGCCTCGACCTGGCCGAGAAGGCCAAGGACCTCGGCGGGGTCGACGAGCTCCAGGCCAGCTTCGACGCGGACCCGAGCTCAGCGCACCGCTTCGCCCTGGCCCAGGCCCAGCTGGCCGACGGCCAGCACGCAGCGGGGCTCGAGCACCTGCTCGAGCTGGTCAAGACCGACCGCGCCTTCGACGACGACGCGGCTCGCAAGCTGATGCTCGAGACCTTCGAGGCGCTCGGCAGCGAAGACGAGGTCGCCAACGACTACCGGTACCAGCTGCAGATGGTGCTCTTCGTCTAGGACGCGGGGACGTCACCCCCTGACGGGAAGAACCCAGCCCCAGGGCGTGGAGCTGGTGTCATCCTGGGCGTCCGCAGATCGCCGCCGCTGCAGCTCGCACTGTCCGCGCGGCTCTCGGCTCAGCCGAGCAGCTGCTCGTGCACCTTGCCGTGCACGTCGGTCAGCCGGAAGCGGCGGCCCTGGTGCTTGACCGCGAGGCGCTCGTGGTCGATGCCGAGCAGGTGCAAGAGGGTCGCGTGCAGGTCGTGCACGTGCAGCGGGTCGCGCACGACGTTGTAGCCGAAGTCGTCGGTCTCGCCGAAGACCTGCGGGCGCACACCGCCGCCGGCCATCCACATCGACGTGCAGCGCGGGTGGTGGTCGCGGCCGTAGTCGGTCGGCGTGAGCTTGCCCTGGGAGTAGCAGGTGCGACCGAACTCGCCGCCCCACACGACCAGGGTGTCGTCGAGCAGGCCGCGCTGGCGCAGGTCCGTGACGAGCGCGGCGGAGGCGCGATCGGTCTCGGCACACTGGACGCGGATCGCGTTCGGCAGGCCGCCGTGCTGGTCCCAGCCCTGGTGAAAGAGCTGCACGAAGCGCACGTCGCGCTCGAGCAGCCGGCGCGCGAGCACGCAGTTCGCGGCAAAGGTGCCCGGCTGCCGCGCCTCCTCGCCGTAGAGCTCGAAGGTCGCGGCGGGCTCAGACGACAGGTCGGCCACCTCGGGCACCGAGGCCTGCATGCGGAAGGCCAGCTCGGACTGGGCGATGCGATCGAGCGGCGCCTGGTCGTTGGTGCGTGCGGCGTCGTCCGCGTGCAGCTGCTCGAGCGCGTCGAGCATGCGCCGCCGCGTCGCGCGGTCGATGCCGGTGGGGTCACCGAGGAACAGCACCGGATCCGCGCCGCCGCGCAGCTGCACGCCCTGGTGGCGCGCGCTCAAGAAGCCCGAGCCCCACAGGCGCTTGTACAGCGGCTGGCCGCCCTTGTCCTTGCTGACCAGCACGCAGAACTCGGGCAGGTCGGCGTTGGCGCTGCCGAGGCCATAGCTGAGCCACGAGCCCATCGACGGGCGGCCGGCGAGGGTCGAGCCCGACAACAGGAAGGTCGCCGCGGGGTCGTGGTTGATCGCGTCGGTGACCATCGTGCGCACGATGCACAGCTCGTCGACGATGCCGGCGGTGTGTGGCAGGAGCTCGCTGATCCAGGCCTGGCTCTGGCCGTGGCGCGCGAACTCGAACTGCGAGCCAGCGAGCGGCAGGCTGGCCTGGTTGCCGCTCATGCCGGTCAGGCGCTGGCCGCGGCGGATCGAGTCGGGCAGCTCCTCGCCGTTGCGCTGCTGCAACACCGGCTTGTGGTCGAACAGGTCCAGCTGCGAAGGACCGCCGCTCTGGAAGAGGTGCACGACGCGCCTGGCGCGCGGCGCATGGTGCAGACCGATCAGGTCGCCGGCCTCGGCGCCAACCAGTGCGCCACCCTCGTCCGCGCGGGCGAGCCGTCCGAGGGCCAGCGAGGCCAGGCCGAGGCCCGCGCCGCGCAGCAGGCTGCGGCGGCCGAGGTTCGCGATGCGCTGGTCGAGCGCGCGCGCGAGGGGGTCTTGGGAGGGGGTGCTCATCGGCGGGTCACCGTCTCGTCCATGGCGAGGATCGTGCTGGCGAGGACGGCCAGGGCGGCGCGCTCGACGGCTTCCCTGGTCCGGCTGGCGGACGCGCTGGCTTGGTCGGCGGCGGCAGCTTCGGCCGCAGCGCTGCCTTGCTCGTCATCGCTGTTCGCGCTGCTCGCGCCTTCCGCCGCGGGCGCTGGCGGGTGCGCGACCAGCTCGAGGTCGAAGCTCGCCAGGGCGCGCGCCGCCTCGGGGTTGGCGCGGAAGGCTGCGCGCTGTTCGACCAGCAAAGCGGCGAGTACCTCGGCCTCGCTTTGCGTCGGTCGTCGGCTGGTCAAGCTGCGCATCAGCAGCTCGATGCGCGTGGCGTCATCCGGCGCGAGCTCGAGGGCACGCGCGCCGAGCACCACCGCGACCTCGACGAACTGCGGGTCGTTCCACAGCACGAGCGCCTGCAGTGGCGTCGCGGTCGACTGGCGCGCGGCGACGCAGACCTCGCGGGCGGGCACGTCGAACATCGCCATGGCTGGCGGCGGCGAGGTGCGCTTCCAGAAGGTGTACAGGCTGCGACGGCGCAGGTCGTCGCCGCGGCCGGTCGGGTAGGTCGAGCCGGCCTTCTCCTTCCATAGCCCCAGCGGCTGGTAGGGGAAGACCGAGGGGCCGCCGGTGTGGTGCACGAGCAGGCCGGCCGCCTGCAGGGCCGCGTCGCGGATCGTCTCGGCGGGCAGGCGACCGCGGTGGGCGACGGCGAAGAGCTCAGCGCGCCGGGCCTCGCGCTCGGTGCCGCGCTCGTCCGCGGGCGGGACCGAGGACTGGCGGTAGGTCGACGAGAGCACGAGCCGGCGCAAGAGCGCGCGCTGGTCCCAGCCGGACTCGACGAGATCACGCGCCAGGGTGTCGAGCAGCTCGCGGTGCACGGGCACGGCCCCCTGGCTGCCGAGGTCGTCGGGCGTGGCCGTCAGCCCGACGCCGAACACGAGGCGCCACAGCCGGTCGACGGCGACCCGCGCGGTCGTCGGGTGGTCCGGGTGCGTCAGCCAGCGCGCCAGGTCGAGGCGGTCCTTTGGCGCGTCGATGCCCAGGTCAGGCAGGGCCGAGAGGAAGGCCGGATCGAGGGCTTCGCGGCGCTCGGTGTACTCGCCACGGTCGAGCAGGTAGGCCTTGCGCTGGGCGGCGGGCAGCTCGGGCTCGGGCGTCATGGTCATGATCTGCCGGATCGAGTCGCGGTGCTTGTCGCGCGCCGCGCGCGCGGCGAGGAGTTCCGCTCCGGCGCGGTCGAGCTCGGCCTCCAGGTCGTCAGCGATGCGGTCGAATCCAGGCTCGGCATCGCCCTCGGGCTCGGCCTGCTCCCAGACACCATCGACTGCCAGCGCGCGCACCTCGTCGGCGGCCAGCTCGCGGTCGAAGACCACGAGCTCGTCCACTGCGCCGCCCTTGTAGCCCTTGTCGCGGAAGCGGCTGCCGATCGCAAGGTCGCCGATGCTGCCGCCACGGATCGTGCGCGTCAGGTGGTCGCGCACGACCTCGGTCGCCACGCGCTCGCCGTCCACGAACAGGGTCAGGCCCCTTGCGCGACTCGATCCGTCGTAGGTGAAGGCGACGTGGTGCCACGCGTTCGGCTCGAGCGGTTCGAGCGCGCGGATCGCGATCGCATCGCCCGGCCAGAAGTGCACCAGCGCGACGGTCAGGCGGCCGTCCTCGACGAGCAGCTGGTAGCCGCGGCTGCCCGAGTCGGTCCAGGACTTGGTCCGGTGCAGGACGACGGCGCGCTCGAAGTGCGGCATGGAGAGGGCCATGCCGAAGGAGAAGGGATCGCTGCGCTCGAAGACACCGACCCCGGGGAAGTGCAGCGCGTCCTCACCCGAGAGCCGGAAGGCCTCGCCACGCCAGCCCTCGATCGGGGACGGGCCGTCGATCAGCTTCGCCACAGGAGCGACCTCAGCGCCTGCGCCAGACTCGCCAGCATCAGCCCTGGGCTCGCCCACGCCTTCGGCCGAGGCCTTCGGGATCCGGCCGTGGGTCGGCTCCGGCGCGTCGAAGGGGAAGTGCGCGACGGGCGCGCGTCCGTGGCCCGGGTTGGCTTCGATCCCGCGTGCCAGCTCGAGGGCCGCGCGCTCGGCGTCGAGCACGCGCTGTTCGAGTTCGGCCAGCCGCTCGGCCTGCTCGTCCGTCGGCAGGTCCAGCGCCGGCGTCGGCACCGCGTTCGTGAAGTGCGAGTAGAGGCCCGACTCGTCGATGTCGTCGAAGAAGGCGCCGAGCTCGTAGAAGTCGGCCTGCGAGATCGGGTCGAACTTGTGGTCGTGGCAGCGCGCGCAGGCGACGGTCAGGCCGAGGAAGGCCGTCGACATGGTCTCGACGCGGTCGGAGACGTAGGCGACGCGGAACTCCTCCTCGACGCTGCCGCCCTCGTTGGTCTGGCGGTGCAGGCGGTTGAAGGCGGTCGCGAGCCGCGTCTCCCCGGTCGCGTCCTCGAGCAGGTCGCCGGCCAGCTGGTGGGTCAGGAACTGGTCGAAGGGCAGGTTGGACGCGAAGGCCTGCAGCACCCAGTCGCGCCAGGGCCAGACGTTCATGGCGACGTCGGACTGGTAGCCGAAGGTGTCCGCGTAGCGCGCCACGTCGAGCCAGGTCGCGGCCAGGTGCTCGGCGTGGGCGGGTGAGGCCAGGAGCTCGTCGACCGCGCGTGCGTAGCTGCCGGGGTCGTCGCTTGCGAGGAAGGCGTCGAGCTGGGCCAGGCTCGGCGGCAGGCCGGTCAGGTCCAGGTGCACGCGGCGCAGTAGGGTCGCGCGGTCGACCTCGGGGCTCGGCGCTATGCCGATCGCCTCGAGCTCGGCGAGCACGAAGCGGTCGAGGTCGTCGCGCGGCCAGGCGCTGTCCCCGACCGCGGGCGCGGCGTGGCGCTCGGGGCGCACGAAGGACCAGTGCGTCGGGTAGGCCGCGCCGGCGTCGATCCAGCGCGCGATCAAGTCGACCTCGTCTGACGTCAGGGTCAGCTTGGCGTGGGGCGGCGGCATGCGCTCCTCGTCGTCGTCCGAGCGCAGGCGATAGAGCACCTCGCTGGCCTCGGCGTCGCCCGGCACGATCGCGGCGTAGCCACCGCGGTCGGCGACGGCGACCTCGCGCAGGTCCAGGCGCAGGTCGGCCTCGAGGGTACCGGGGTCGTTGCCGTGGCAGACGTAGCAGCGGTCGGACAGGAGCGCGAGGGCCGCGGTGGCCAGCTCGCTCTCGGCCGCTGCCGCGTCGGCGGGCTGTTCGCTGAAGACGCCCAGGGACGGACGTGGCCGCTCACTCCAGGTAGACGCAGAAGCCCAAGCTGCGGCGGTGATCAGGGTGAGCGCGACAGCTCCGGAGCGAGGGGGATTCTGCACCCGCTCATCTTGCCATCGCCCTCCACCAGCGACACGGGGTTATCTCCCCGAGCGCCCGGGCTGGGCTGCCACGACGAGCGCCCGGCGCGTCAGCTGGATCGCGCTGCCAGGTGTGGCCGCTCAGCCGAGCAGCGCCGCCATGTCGGCGGGCAGCTCGGCGCGCACCTCGACCTTCGCGCCCGTGGTCGGGTGCGTGAAGCCCAAGAGCTCGTTGTGCAGGGCGTGGCGCGGGAGCACGAGGCTCTGGTGATCGGCGCCGGTCAGCTCGTCGTTGGCGGCGCGCAGGAAGATGCCCTCGTCGTCGTACAGCTTGTCCCCCACCAGCGGGTGGCCGATCGCGGCGAGGTGCACGCGGATCTGGTGCTGGCGGCCGGTGTGCGGGACGCAGGCGACCAGGCTGCACGGGCGGCCGTCGGGCAGGCGGCCGCTGTCCAGGAGCTCGTAGCTGGTGTGCGAGGGCCAGCCGTCGGCCTGGACGGCGACCTTGAGGCGCACCTCGCTGACGAGCGAAGGGCCAAGCTCCAGGTGCACGTCGCCGCGCGGCTCGTCCGGCACGCCGTGGACCACGGCTAGGTAGCGCTTGTCGATGCGGCGCTCCTCGAAGTCGAGCACTAGGGCGGCGTGGGAGCGCGGGTCGCGGGCGCAGAGGACCAGGCCGCTGGTCTCGCGGTCGAGCCGGTGACAGAGCTTGGGTGGCATCGGGCCGGGCGCGAGCGGGTCGGTCGCGACGTCGCCCAGGGTGCCGGCCTCGATGCGCCGCAGGTGGTCGGCGTGCAGGCGCTGGATCAGGGTGTCGGTCAGGTGGCGGCCGCTGGGGTGCACGACCAGGCCGGCGGGCTTGTCGATCACGAGCACGGCCGCGTCCTCGTGGACGAGGTCGATCGGGCCACAGGTGCCGGGGTCGAGGGCCAGCTGCAGCTCCTCGGGGATCACGACGACGACCAGGGAGCGGTCGAGCAGCTTGCGGCCGGCGCGGCGCTCGACGGTGGGCTCGTCCACGGGCGGCAAGAGCGGCGGCGGGCGCGGCGTCGGGGCGGGACGCGGCGACGAGCACCTGGCCGTCGGTGATCAGGCGCTTCAGCGACGAGCGCGAGCGCCAGGTCAGGTGGTGCGCCAGGAACTGGTCGAGGCGGATGGTCAGGTCTTCCCCGCGCATGCGGAAGTCGCTGGCGCGGACCTCTAGCTCTAGGCGGTCGAAGGCCTCGGCTAGGTTGCGGTGCTTGGGGAAGAGGTTGGACATGGCGCTCTGTTGCCGCGGGGCAAGCGCCTGCGGCGGGCTTTCGCCTGCGGCGGGCTTT
>JARGPD010000191.1 GCA_029212845.1 Planctomycetota bacterium | reverse complement strand
AGTCCGGCAGCTCGAAGTCGTAGCCGGCGTGGTAGACGAGGGCGAGGGCCATGGGCGCATGCTAACGCTTGGGGTGGCAGCTCGTCTGCGAACTCGAGCCAGCCCTTGGTGGCACCGCCGCGCCGGCCGGCGAGGCCGAACGGGTGGGCGGGTGCGACGGGCACGAGCGGCAGCCCTGCCTCGCCCCTCGTGCCCTAGGAGATCTGCGAGGATGGATCGTGATCACGCGGGGGTGAAGCGCCGCGGGAGCACGGACGCCCTTGGCAGGGCCAGGGGCCAGCCCGTAACCTGCAAGCCATGAACCGACGCAAGCTGTTGAAGGGTGGCCTCGTCGCCACGGGTGCGGCCGTGGCCGTGGGCTGT
Organism: Planctomycetota bacterium; assembly: GCA_029212845.1. GTDB lineage: Bacteria > Planctomycetota > UBA1135 > UBA1135 > JARGPD01. The sequence continues at coordinate 7,037 of JARGPD010000191.1, read as the reverse complement.
GGGGCGAACGAGACCGGCAAGGCCGCCGCCGTGCACAGCGGGCGCAAGGTGCGCTGGAGCCTGGCCTCGAGCTTCCAGTCCTCGCTCGACACGATCTTCGGGGCGGCCGAGGTGCTGGCCGCGCGCGTGAAGGAGATGTCGGGCGGCCAGTTCGAGATCCGCGTCTACCAGGCGGGCGAGATCGTGCCCGGGCTGCAGGTGCTCGACGCGGTGCAGGCCGGCTCGGTGCAGATCGGCCAGACCGGGGGCTACTACTACACGGGCAAGGATCCGGCCCTGGCCTTCGACACGTGCATGCCCTTCGGGCTCAACGCGCGCCAGCAGACGGCCTGGCTGGAGGAGGGTGGCGGGCTCGAGCTGATGCGCGAGGTCTACGCCGACTTCGACGTCACCTGCTATCCGGGCGGCAACACCGGCGCCCAGATGGGCGGCTGGTTCAAGGGGCGCGTCGACTCGCTGGCGGACCTCGAAGGCCTGTCGATGCGCATCCCCGGCCTCGGCGGCAAGGTCATGAACCAGCTCGGCGTGAACGTGCAGGTGCTGGCCCAGGGCGACATCTACCCGGCCCTCGAGCGCGGCGCGATCGACGCGACCGAGTGGGTCGGGCCGTACGACGACGAGAAGCTCGGCTTCTACAAGGTCGCCAAGAACTACTACTACCCGGGCTGGTGGGAGCCGGGGCCCAACCTCTCCTTCCTCATCAACAAGGCCGCGCTGGCCGACCTGCCCGCGGAGTACCGCGCGATGCTCGAGGCCGCGACCCGCGAGGGCGCCAAGGCGATGATGACGCGCTACGACGCGAAGAACCCCGCGGCTTGGAAGCGCCTCCTGCAAGAGGACATCACCGTGCGCCGCTTCCCGGACGACATGCTGGCTGCCGCGCGTGAGGCCTCGGCCGAGCTGCTCGAGTCCGAGGCAGCAGCCGACATGCGCTACGCGAAGATCCTGGCCAACTGGAAGGCCTTCCGGGACGACTCCTTCGCCTGGTTCGGCGCCGCAGAGCTGGCCTACGCCCAGTTCGCGATGGGGGACTCGGCCCTGCCGCGCTAGGGCGCCAAGGCGCACCGGTGGCGAGCTGCGGATCGGCTGGCATGCGAGCCCGGTCCCGCGCTACCATCGTCGCCATGAAACAAGCCCTACCGCTGCTGCTGCTCTTCGCCGCTTGCCAGTCCACGCCGGGCCACGGCGACATGGACATCCCGGCACTCATCGTGCATCCCATCGACCACGCCACGATGGTGCTCGAGGCCGAGGCCGTCGTCTACGTGGACCCGGTCGGTGGCGCCGAGCGCTTCCGTGGCTTCCCCGCGCCCGACCTGGTGCTGGTCACCGACATCCACGGCGACCACCTGAACCCTGAGACCCTGGCTGCCCTCGGTGGCGCGGACCTGAACCTGGTCGCGCCGGCCGCCGTCGTCGAGAAGCTCGGCTACGGCACCGTGCTCGGCAATGGCGAGCGCCTCGTCTCTGCCGGCGTCGCCCTCGAGGCCGTGCCCATGTACAACCTGACCGAGGAGCGCTTGAAGTTCCACGCGAAGGGCCGCGGCAACGGCTACCTCTTGACCCTCGGCGGCGAGCTCGTGTACATCTCCGGCGACACCGAGGACATCCCCGAGATGCGCGCCCTCGAGGGCATCGACCGCGCCTTCGTGTGCATGAACCTGCCCTACACGATGACGGTCGACCAGGCCGCCGACGCGGTGATCGAGTTCGCGCCAAGGGTCGTCGTTCCGTACCACCACCGCGGCAGCGACGTCGACCGCTTCGAAGCCCTCGTGCGCGCCGGCAATCCCGACGTCGAGGTCGAGCGCTTGAACTGGTATCCCTGAAGGGCGCGCCAGCGCCCCCGCGAGGGGCCGCGGCCCTGGACGCGGACGTGGACTGGGGCTACGTCGGTTGGCGCTGTGCATCACCGACCCCACCCGACGCCCAGGCACCGCACCAGGAGGCGGCTCGCCCTCTTCGCCCTCGGCCGCCACGCGCCCCAGGGTGCTGCGCAGCACCACGCGAACGACTCGACCCAGGCGCGCTTCGTGCTGATCGAGTCTCGCGACGGCACGCTGTACACCTTCGCCACCGAGGAAGGGACGGTCGAGCTCTTCGGGTGCTCGGTTGGCTCGGGCGCGTGGTGAGCGTCCGGTCCCTGCACGGCGTGCGCCTAGACCCAGGCAGCCAAGGTGACCGGTTCAGCCCGCAGGGCGCGGGCGTCGTCCCGGTCGATTGAGCCCACCGGAGTCCCGCACAGCACGCGCGAACGCCCCAGCTTTCGGGCCCCGGCGCTGGTCGGAAGTCCGGTTCCATGCGAGGCTTGTGCTCTGACTCGCGTCCATGTCATCCCCCCTCGCAACCCCGGAACTCAGCAGGCCCCGAGCCGGCCGAAGGTCCCTCTGGACCTGGCTGCTCATCGGCCTCGCGATCCGCTTCGTCCTGCTGCCGATCGCGATCCACGCGGACACCCTGGCGGTGTACTACCGCATCGGGCTGATGGAGCGCGGGCACCTCGACTTCTTCGAGTTCCACCTGCAGGCCTTGCCCATGGCGATCCACGCCTTGTGGGTCAAGGCGACGGGCGTTGGGGTGCCGGGCTTTGCGGGCATCGCCTGGGACGACGTGACGGTCGAGCGCGTGCGCAACGTGGTCGTCGCCGAGTTCAGCGAGCCGGTCTCGGTCTGGCGCGTCGCGGTCTGGAAGCTGCCCTACCTGGTCTTCGACATCGCCTGCGCCTTCGCCCTGCGCTCGCTCGGCGGGGCCAAGCTGTTCAAGCTCTGGATGCTGCACCCGGTCGCGCTCTTCATCATCTTCCTGATGGGGAAGTACGAGACGATGATGCTGCTGCCCCTGCTCGGTGGGCTGATCGCCTGGAAGCGCGGCAAGCTCGAGGCGGGCTTCCTGCTGCTGGGGGTCGCGGTGGCGATGCGCATCTACCCGGCCTTCCTGGTGCTGCCCCTGGCGCTGGTCAGCTCGGTCAGCTGGCGGCGACGGTGGGAGTTCCTGAGCCTGTCGGTGCTGCCGCTGGTGCTGGTGCTCTTGGCGTGCACCCTGGGGTCGTACCTCGCGGCGGTGGTGCTGGTCGTGCTCGCGCGCTTGGCCTGGGTCGGCTACCGGGCCTGGGCGGGCACCGCCAAGGAGCGCTACTTGATCGCGGTGGTGCTCGCGACGGTGCTGGGCTTCCTGCCGTTCACCCTCGAGATGCTGGCCAATCCGGCCTTCTCCGCGGGGCCGATCCTGGGCCACGCGATCCAGCTGACCCACGGCCAGCTGCAGCTCGAGGGCGACGACCTCTTGTACTTCTTCTTCGCCGCCTTTGGCGCGGTCTGCCTCTGGGCCCATCGCATCGCCGTGGCGGCGGCCAGCCAAGCGGGGCCGAGCGTGAGCTTCCGCGACCAGCTCGACGTGGCGCTCCTGGCGGCCCTGGCCTTCTCGGCGCTCAACACGATCAACCCCCAGTACTTCATCGTGGTGGTCGTGCTCGGGCTGCTGCGGCTCGGCACCAGCCGCGACGTCGCCGGCGCCTACGCCCTGCAGACCGTCGGCCTGTTCCTGTACATGGCCTTCTTCCACGACGGAGCCGTGACCAACTGGCTCTTCGCTCCGGTCTCGCCCGGGGTGGTCGCCGACCTGCCCGGGCCGACCGCCGGCCTGCCGAGCGCCTTCGACTCGATCGGTCCGATCGGGCTCGGGCACAGCCTCTTCCTCGTCGGCGCGATCTGGATGGCCTTCGAGGTCCTGCGCAGCCGGCGCTCGCCCGAGCGCGCGCCGGTGGTCACGCGGTCCCTGGTGGGCAGCTTCTGCTTCTGGCCGGTGGCCCTCGTGGTGGTCCTGTGGCTGCCGTTCCGCGGTGGCGTCGAGGTGCGCGAGGACTTCGTCGGGCTCGCCGAGCGCGTGGTCCCGAGCCTGTCCTCGGGCCGACCCCTCGACGGGCTGGAGCTGGCGACGGACGTGACGCGCTACGACCCTGCGGGCTCCACGATCTCCGCGATCGAGCTGCGCCCGGGCATGCGCAAGGGGCCCAAGCCGAAGCCCGCCGGCCACAGCTACAAGGTGCGCCTGATCGACGAGGCTGCGGGCTGGCAGCGCGAGCAGGACGGCGTGCTGCGCATCTCGCCGAGCGCGTTCCAGCCGGGCTCCGACGGCATCATTCGCGTGCCCCTCGCCGCCGCGAAGCTGGCCGCCGAGCACGACTACCGCCTGGCCTGGGACAGCTTCGAGCCGGGGCCGGGGGTGCAGCTCCAGGGGCGGGTCGTGCGCCACTATCCGGCGACGACGATCGCGAGGGCGGTGGCCGACGACCTCGTCGAGCGCTACTTCCGGGCGACCTCTTGCGGGCGCTTCTTCCTGGCCCTCGGGGTCCTGGCCGCAGCGGGCGCCGCCTTGCTGGCGGTGGGGCGCAGGCGTGGTGACGACGAGGACGAAGGGCCGGCTGACGGCCACCCAGCGCGAGCTAGCGAGGCCCACGAGGCCGGGCCCACTTGAGCGCCCAGGCCGCCCGCTGCTGCGTGGTGGCTGGCGGCCTGTCCGCGCGACCTCGCCCCGTGGGCCAGTCCGGAGCGTCGCCCTGAAGGCGGGAGCTTGTCGCTAGCCGATGAAGCTCGTGACCAAGCCGGGGAAGCAGATCACCAGGCCGAGGGCGAGCAGCTGGATGCCGATGAATGGCAGGGCGCCGCGGTAGATCGCGCCGGTCGTGACCTGCTTCGGCGCCACCCCGCGCAGATAGAAGAGGCTGAAGCCGAAGGGCGGCGTCAGGAAGGAGGTCTGCAGGTTCATACCGAGCATGACGCCGAACCAGACCATCATCTCGCCCTCGATGCCGAGGGCTCCGGCGGCGGGCACGATCAGCGGCAGGATGATGAAGGCGATCTCGAAGAAGTCGATGAAGAAGCCCAAGAGGAAGACGGCCAGGTTGGCGGTCACGAGCAGGCCGATCTGCCCGCCGGGCAGGTTGGTCAGGAGGCCCTCGATCCACTCGTCGCCATAGACGCCGCGGAAGACCAGGCTGAAGAGGGTCGAGCCGATCAGGAGGAACACGACCATGGTGGTCAGCTTGGCGGTCTCTTCCATCGTGCTGCGCAGGGTGCGCAGGTTCAGGCGCCGGTTGAAGCCGGCCAGGACCATCGCGCCGAGGGCGCCGAGCGCGCCCGCCTCGGTCGGCGTCGCGACGCCGGCGAAGATCGAGCCGAGCACGACGAGGATCAGGAACAGGGGCGGCAGGAGCGCGCGCACGACCTGCACCAGCATCAGGAGCCCGGCCACCTCGGCGCGCTCCTCGGCCGGCATGGCGGGGGCGGAGGCGGGCCGGAAGAAGGCCACGCCGACCACGTAGAGCGCGTAGAAGCCAGCCAGCATCAGGCCGGGCACGAGCGAGCCGATGAAGAGGTCGCCGACGGAGATCGCGAGTTGGTCGGCGAGCACCACCAGCACGACGCTGGGCGGCACGATCTGGCCGAGGGTGCCCGACGCGCAGATGACGCCCGAGGAGAGCTCCTCCGAGTAGCCATAGCGCAGCATGATCGGCAGGCTGATCATGCCCATGGCGACGACCGAGGCGCCGACGACCCCGGTGGCGGCGGCGAGCAGGGTGCCGACGAGCACGACCGCGAGGGCCAGGCCGCCGCGCAGCGGGCCGAAGAGCAGCCCGATCGTGCGCAGCAGGTCCTCGGCCAGCCTCGATCGCTCGAGCATCGTGCCCATGAAGATGAAGAAGGGCACCGCGAGCAGGATCTGGTTCGACATGACGCCGAAGACGCGCTCGGGGAAGGCCGCCAGGAAGGCCCAGCCGAAGAAGCCCATCTCGACGCCGATGACCGCGAAGATCAGCGCCACGCCGCCGAGGCTGAACGCCACCGGGTAGCCGACGAAGATCAAAAGGAAGACCACGACGAACATGATCGGTCCGAGCAGCTCGCTCATGCGGGCAGCTCCTCGGTCCGGCTGGCGGCGGTGCGCAGCTTGGGGTCGAGCTCGAGCTGCTCGGCGCTGAGGCCTCCGAACAGGAACAGGATCCGGCGCAGGACCTCGGCGACGCCCTGGGCGCTGAGCAGCGCGAAGGCCACCGGGACCACGAGCTTGATCGGCCAACGGGAGAGCCCATCGGGGTCGGGCGAGGCCTCCCAGGTCTGGATCGAGTTGACGACCGCCGGCCAGGCGCTGAAGAGGGCGAACAGGCAGAAGGGCAGCAGCAAGCCCAGGCCGCCGACCAGGTCGATCCAGGCCTTACCGCGCTGACCGAGGCGGCCGTACAGCACGTCGACGCGCACGTGTGCACCCTGGCGCAGGGCCCAGGGAGCGGCAAGCAGGAAGACGATGCTGAACAGGTACCAGGACAGCTCGACCCAGGAGTTCGACGAGAGGCGCGCCTCGAAGTGCCCATCGAGGTACCGCGCCAGGGCGTTGTAGGCCCCGATCAGGACCATCGCGAGGGTCGCCCAACGGACCCCGTTCCAGACCGTCCGGTTGACGGCATCGATCGCACGAACGACCGCAAGCAGCTGGGGAACGAGGCGCATGGCCAGGAGTCTGCATCCTCACGCAGCCGGGGTCAATCGCCCCGGACCACGCCGAAGGATCCGCCCCCCGGCACCCGCTGCCCAAGGGACCACCCCCCGGCGGCCGGGCACCAACAACCATCCCGCCAAAGAACGCGCCAACGGTACCGCATCCAAACGGCGGGTCCGGCCGCCCAACGCGTCGCCGGGAACGCGCCAACGGTACCGCATCAGAACGGCGGGTCCGGCCGCCCAACGCGTCGGCCGGTACCACGCCAACGGTACCGCATCAAAACGGCGGGTCCGGCCGCCCAACGCGTCGCCCGGGAACGCGCCAACGGTACCGCATCAAAACGGCGGGTCCGGCCGCCCAACGCGTCGGCCGGGAACGCGCCAACGGTACCGCATCAAAACGGCGGGTCCGGCCGCCCAACGCGTCGGCCGGGAACGCGCCAACGGTACCGCATCAAAACGGCGGGTCCGGCCGCCCAACGCGTCGGCCGGGAACGCGCCAACGGTACCGCATCAAAACGGCGGGTCCGGCCGCCCAACGCG
>JARGPD010000009.1:47580-51805 GCA_029212845.1 Planctomycetota bacterium | reverse complement strand
GACTGCGTGCCCGAGCCGGTCTGCCAGACGACCAGCGGGAACATCGCGTCGTGGTCGCCGGCGATGACCTCGTCGGCCGCCTGCAGCATGGCGCGCTGCTGCTTCTTGTTCAGCGAGTCGAGCTGGCCGAGCTCGATGTTCGCGAGCGCCGCGCACTTCTTGGTGATGCCCAGCGCGCGCACCATGCGACGCCCGAAGGTCTGGCCGCCGATGCGGAAGTTCTGCTTCGAGCGCTGGGTCTGGGCGCCCCAGAGGACGTCGGTCGAAACTTCGATCGGTCCGAAGGAGTCGGACTCGGTGCGGGTCTTCATTCGATGGTGCGGTGCTGGTCGACGTGGGTCGAGGGACGGGGGTGGGTCGGTGGGTGGGGCTCTGGGTGGGGTTTTTCTTGGGTGGGGGGGGGGCGGGCCGCGGTGGGGCGCGGCCCGGGGGCGCCCGGTGGGCATTATCGCGCAAGCGCCCCCCGATCCGAGCACCTACGCCCTGCCTTTTCCCGCGGACCGCGGTCCCGGTCGAGCACGCCCAAGGGCACCGCCCCCACCCCGCTCCGCTGGTAACCAAAGGGGGCGGTTGCGGAGATTCCAGCGGGGCCACATGATGAATCGCCTTGGCCGAGTGCCCAGCCCCGCTCCCCGCCCTGCCCCTTCGCTCCTTGCCCAAGAGGCCCCATGACCTGCAGCAAGCTCCTCCTCGCGGGCCTCACCTGCTACGGCGCCGTTCCGCTCCTGGCCCTGACGGCCAGGGCCCAGCTGGCGGTGGTCGAGCGGCTCAACCTGACGCCGGCGGGTGGCGAAGCACGCGCACCCGGCACCACGCCTGCGATCTCGGCCGACGGGCGCTTCGTCGTCTTCGGGAGCGAGGACGACACCCTCGTCGCCGGCGACCACAACGGCGTCGGGGACATCTTCCACTTCGACCGTCAGACCGGCGTGACCCTGCGCTGCAGCGTCGACTCGAGTGGCGTCGAGGGCGACCTTCGCTCGCTCCTGCCGTCGGTCAGCGCCGATGGGCGCTTCGTGAGTTTCAGCAGCTCGGCCACCAACCTCGTGCCTGGCGACACGAACGGGCTGATCGACATCTACCTGCACGACACCTGGACGCGCCAGACCGAGCGCATCAGCGTGTCCTCCACCGGCGGCGACCCCAACGCGGGCTGCTACAACTCCTTCGTGAACGAAGACGGTAGTCGGGTGGTGTTCAACTCCAACGCCACCAACTTGGTGGACGGTGACCCGAGCTTCGACTTCGACGGCTACGTGCGCGATCGGATCCTCGGCCGCACCAGCCTAGTGACCCCGAGCATGACCGGCGGGCACTTCCTCGACAAGGGCGGCTTCGTCGATGCGATCTCCGCCGACGGGCTGCGCGTGCTCTTCAACACGAGGTCCAGCGACACGGGCTCGGGCGAGACGACCCTGGCTGGCGACATTTTCCTGTTCGACGCGACCAGCGGCAACGCCCACCAGATAAGCCTCGACCACCAGGGACTCCAGGTCTCGGCGGGGGTCGTCGGTAGGGCCCTCTCGCCCGACGGCAAGTGGGCCCTTTTCAGCTCGATCGCCAAGCTCTCGCCCGGCGTCGTGACCGGTGGCGAGCACTACTACCTGCGCAACCTCGCGACCGGTGTGCTCGAGCCCTTGGTGTTCGCGCCCTCGGGTATCGGAGCGATCGCCAAGGACGTGCAGCAGACCAGCTTCTCAGCGAACGGTCGCCAACTGGCCTTCACCGCCTACTCCGACAGCTTGCACCCGACGGACAGCAACGGGATGCTCGACATCTACGTCTACGACCTGAAGGCCAAGCATCTGCAGCCCGCCTCGACCAGCTCGCGGGGCGAGCTCTCGAACGGCTCCTGCTTCTACCCGACCCTCTCGGCCGATGGTCGCTTCCTGGCCTACAGCTCGTCCGGGACGACGCTGGTGCCGGGGGACACGAACGGCGTCGAGGACATCTTCGTGGTCGACCGCCGGCTCGGCGACCTCGAGCTGCTCACAGGACCGGCCATCGCCGGGAGCTTGGCCAAGGTCCACCTGCGGCGCGGTGCGCCGGGTGACCATGTGGCGCTGCTCTTCGACCTCGGACAGCCTGCTGTGACCGGCTCGCCGTTCGGACTGCTCGGCATCGGCTCCGGCTACGGGAGCCTGGGCCTGCAGCTCGGTCCGGGCGGGACGACGACCCTGACCCTACCCATCGCGCCCGGCCTGGCCGGAAAGACCGCCTGGCTGCAGGCCGTCGAGGGCAGCACGGGCTTGCTCTCGAACCCCTGGCGCATGACCCTGCAATGACCGCCGACCGGAGTGCGCGAGGGGGCGCGCCACTTCGCAGTGGAGCGCCCCCTCGCTCGTGACCAAGGCCCGATCCGCCTAGCAGCCGACGGCTTCGAAGCCCATCGCCTTGCGCAGGCCGCAGTCGAGGGCCTCGAGGAATTCTTCGGTGGTCAGGTAGGCCTGGTCGGGACCGATCAACAGGGCCAGGTCCTTGGTCATCTGGCCGGACTCGACGGTCGCGACGCAGACGCTCTCGAGGGTCTCGGCGAAGTTCGCGAGGGCCGCGTTGTCGTCCAGCTTGGCGCGGTGCTTGAGGCCACCGGTCCAGGCGAAGATCGAGGCGATCGGGTTGGTCGAGGTCGGGTTGCCCTTCTGGTGCTCGCGGTAGTGGCGCGTGACCGTGCCGTGGGCGGCCTCGGCCTCGACGGTCTTGCCATCGGGCGTCATCAGCACCGAGGTCATCAGGCCGAGCGAGCCGAAGCCCTGGGCCACGGTGTCGGACTGCACGTCGCCGTCGTAGTTCTTGCAGGCCCAGACGAAGCCGCCCTCCCACTTGAGCGCGGCGGCGACCATGTCGTCGATCAGGCGGTGCTCGTAGGTGATGCCGGCGGCCTCGAACCGCTCGGCGAACTCGGCGTCGAAGATCTCCTGGAACAGGTCCTTGAAGCGTCCGTCGTAGGCCTTGAGGATCGTGTTCTTGGTCGAAAGGTAGACGGGCCACTTGCGGTCGAGCCCGTAGTTCAAGCAGGCGCGCGCGAATCCGCGGATCGACTCGTCGAGGTTGTACATGCCCATCGCGACGCCCGCCTCTTCGAAGTCGAAGACCTCGTACTCGACAGGCTTGCCGCCGTCCGAGGGTGTGAAGGTCATCGTTAGCTTGCCGGGACCCGGGACTAGGAAGTCCGTGGCGCGGTACTGGTCGCCGAAGGCGTGGCGGCCGATGACCATCGACTTCTTCCACCCGGGCACGAGGCGTGGCACGTTGCTGCACAGGATCGGCTCGCGGAAGACGGTCCCGCCGAGGATGTTGCGGATCGTGCCGTTGGGCGAGCGCCACATCTTCTTCAGGCCGAACTCCACCACGCGGTCCTCGTCGGGCGTGATCGTCGCGCACTTGACGCCGACGCCGTGCTCGCGGATCGCGTGGGCTGCATCGATCGTGATCTGGTCATCGGTCGCATCGCGCGACTCCATGCCCAGGTCGAAGTACAGGAGGTCGACATCGAGGTAGGGCAGGATCAGCTTCTGCTTGATGAAGTCCCAGATGATCCGGGTCATCTCGTCGCCATCGAGCTCGACCACCTTGCCTTGGACTTTGATCTTCTGCATGTCGATTCGATAGGCCCTTCGCGGGCTCTGTGCGTTTTTCGGGCGCCGGGCTGCCTAGCAGCCGAGGGATAGAGGCCGAATGAGACCTAGATTCCGGCTTTCCAGCCTACGTGCATCGCCGTGCTGCGTCCAGATCCATGGCCCCCACGGGCCTGGGCCAGGATCGCCTAGGCAGTGCCCTGCTGCTTCTCCCACCAGTCGCGCCAGGCGCGGATGCGCTTGTTGCGGTCGGCCTCCTTGCCCAGCGGGTCGAAGCGGAAGTTCTGCTGGGTCAAGAGCCGCAGGGAGGACACGGCCGCGTCGCGCACGCTAGGCGCCGGATCCGACAGGGTGTCGATCAGCGGGCCGACGGCGGTGTCGCTGCCGAGGTCCCCGAGCACGCGGGCGACCGCCATGCGAACGAAGGTGTCCTCGTCGTCGAGCACGGGCAAGAGGTGCGGCACGACCGCGGGATCGGCCGTGTGCCCGAGGTCCTCGACCGCGTTCCAGCGCACGCCCGAGTTCGTGCTGGCCAGGTCGTCGACCAGCGCCAGCCAGGTCGGGCCCGCGGGCTCGACCGGGAGCGGCGCGGGCGCCGCGGCGATCACCGGACGCGCGGCGACCTCGGCGGCGAGCGCCGCGAGGTCCAG
>JARGPD010000009.1:3290-47532 GCA_029212845.1 Planctomycetota bacterium | reverse complement strand
ACCGCACGCTCGGTCGTCGTCAGGGAGGTCACGCGGTCGCGCAGGTCCTCGACCCCACCCGCCACGGCATCGATGCGCGCCACCGTCTGGCGGTCGGCTTCCTCGCGCGCTTCGCGCATGGCCTGCATGCGCTTGTCCAGGCCCTGGGACCCGGCGGTCGCCGTGGCTTGCACCTCGGCGATGCGCTGCTCCAGTCCCGTCTCGATCCCAGCCATGTCCTCGCGCAGGGCCGTGAAGTCCGTCTCGATGCCTTCGCCGATGGCCTGCACGCGATCCAAGAGGATCACAGCGACGACCGCCACCAGGATCAGCGAGACCGAGGCCAGGAAGCCCGCCACCAAGGCGCCGCTGCCCTCGCTGCGGTAGGGCGCCGGGGAGCCGGGCCGTCGCTCCTGGACCAGGGTGTCGTCCTCGCCCGCCTGCAGGGTCCGCGCCCCGGCCGACTCCGGAGCGATCGAGGTCCGGTCCGCCAGCCCGAGCTTGGTGCCCGACTCACGGTCGACCTGTGTGCTGCCTCCGCCGCCCATCACGTCGTCGCAGGTGGCGCAGATCACGCGACCCTTGCGCATGAAAGCGCGCCCCTGATCGAGGTCGTTCTGGGGCACGGATTCGTTGCAGAGGTCGCAGAAGTGGATCTTCATGAAAGGAGGCGGCGGCTTCGGTGCGGGCGAACGGAGAACCTATCTATAGTCCCCAGGGCCCTCCGCTGCTACAGCGGGGGTCAGGACCAGTCCCAAGTGGATTCGCTGGGCCAGGTCCCGCGAAAGGTCGGCGATCCTGTACTAGAATGCACCCATGGCCCAAGAGATCACCATCAACCAGCCCCTGGCGACGCGGCTCGAGCGCCTCGGGCTCGAGTTTCAGGCAGCGTTCCTGGGTGCCGAGCTCGCTCGCCACCCCGAGAACCTGGAGGCCCTGAGTGACCTCGCGCACCTCTTGACCCTGCTGGGCCGGCACGCGGAAGGGCTCGAGGCGGACGAGCGCCTGGCCAAGGCCCTGCCGGACAACCCCCTGGTGCACTACAACCACGCCTGCTCCCTGTGCTTGTCGGGGCGCCTGCTGGAGGCGCTCGACACCCTGGAACGCTCGATCGAGCTCGGCTACGACGACCCCGATCACATGGCCCTGGACGAGGACCTGTCCTCGCTACGCTCGGAACCGCGGTTCCAGCGCCTCTTGCACAAGCTCCAGGCCCAGGCCTAGGTCCCTACTCGGACTTGGCGAGCATCAGGTCGTTCGTGCGGCGGTCCCACCACTCACGCCAGCGCTGCACGGCCGCCTGACGCTCGGGCAGGGCCAAGCTGGCGGCGTAGCCGAAGCGCTCGTTGGTCGCCGAGAACAGGCTCTCGACGCAGAGCGCGCGCAGGAAGCGGTCCTCGGACTCGAGCCCTTCGATCAGGGTCGGCATGGCGTCCCAGTCCCCGAGGCGCACCCGCGCCCGGGCGTACTCGAGGCGCAGGCTGCCGATCCATTCCGGGCGCTCGGCGGCGATCAGGTGCGGGACCAGGCGGTGGTCCCCGGTGGCGCCGAGGGCGGCCAGGACGGTCGCGACCACCTCGGGGCGGTCGTCGTCCAGGAAGGCCAGCAGGGTCTCGTAGGCGGGCTCACCGACCCCGGCGAACCAAGCGATGACCTCGACCCGCTCGCCGCCGTGGCGGTAGGGCAGGGCGGCCGCTTGGGTCTCGATGTCGTCCCGCAGGGCGCGGGACGGCAGGACCCAGTCGCTCTCGGGGCGCTCGGACTTCTCCGGCTCCCCCTTGACGGTGGTGACGCAGGACGTGGCGAAGAGGCCGAGGCAGAGGATGCCGGCCAGGCGGATGGTGCTGTGCTTCATGGTGCTCCCTAGGGGACGGCCTGGAGAGCCGTCCCTGGCCCTATCGGCAGCACCGTGAGGGCGCTTTAGACCTGTCCCTGGGAAGCATGGGAGCCGATTCCCTTGTGGGTCTCAGCTGGTGCTGGCCGGCGCGCTGCTGGCCTCGCGCGGGCTGCCTTCGGGCTCGACCGCGGTGGCGGACTCGATCCAGCCGCCGCCGATGAGCCGGTCCTCGAGGTAGAGGGCAGCACCCTGGCCCGGCGCGACGGCGGACACGGGCTCGTCGAAGACGATCTCGAGCCGGCCCTCGGGCAGGGCGTGGACCGTGCACGGCTCGGCGGCGTGGTGGTAGCGCACCTGCACCAGGGCCCGCAGGGGGGTCCCGGGTGCGGGCGGATCGACACCGATCCAGTTGGCCTCGGTGGCGATGAGGCCCGTGGAGAAGCACTCCTCACGGGGCCCCAGAACGACCTCGCCGACGGCTGGCCGCGTGGCGATCACGTACAGGGGCACGCCGCCGCCGATGCCGTGGCCGCGGCGCTGGCCGATGGTGAAGTGCTCGGTGCCGTCGTGCTGGCCAAGCACCTTGCCACGGCGGTCGACGAAGTTGCCCGGATGGCGCTCGACCCCGCGCTCGTCGAGCAGCTTGCGGTAGTCGTTGGACGGCACGAAGCAGATCTCCTGGCTGTCGGGCTTCTTCGCGGTGCGGATCCCGTTGGCTTCGGCGATCGCGCGGACCTCGGGCTTCTGGAGATCACCCAGCGGCAGCCGGGTGCGCGCCAGGTCGCGCTCGGCCACGCAGAACAGCTGGTACGACTGGTCCTTCGAGCGGTCGACCCCACGGCGCACGACCGGTCGCCCGTCGACGAGCTCGAGGCGCGCGTAGTGGCCGGTGGCCACGGCGGAGCAGCCGAGGGTGTCGGCGAACTCGAGCAGGCGCCCGAACTTCAGGTCGCGGTTGCAGAGGGCGCAGGGGTTGGGCGTCCGGCCGCGGGTGTACTCGCCCGTGAAGAAGCTGATCAAGTCCTGGAATTCGGGACCGAGGTCCACCGCCTGGAACGGAATCCCGAGCTTGGCCGCAACCATGCGGGCATCCCGAGCGTCTGCGCTGGAGCAGCAGGACTTCTTCTGGACCTCGTCCTCGGGGACCTTCACGCCGTTCTTCATGAACAGGCCGACGAGGGAAGCGCCCGCCTCTTGAAGGAGGAGCGCCGCGACGGAGCTGTCGACACCGCCGCTCATGGCGATGACGACGGACTCGTTGCCGGCAGGGCTGCCGGATCGGTTGGTTTGGACTTGGCTGGACATGGCTCGCTGGAGGGAGCCCGACAGTATGAACGATTTGCCGCGCGAGGGTGGGATGGAGCCCCAACGAGCTGGGACCTGGTCCCGGATCAGGGCCATTTGGGCCCGCATGCCTTTCCTGAGGAGGTCCCAGGGATTAACCTCCCTGCCCCAAGTCCTGAACGACCCCAAGAACCACCATGCTGCCCACCCTCGCCTCCCTCGCGTTCCTGCTCCAGACCGAAGGCGCCACGACCGACGCGGCCGAAGCGTCCGGCCTGCCCATGTGGGTGCCGCTGGTGGCCATGGGCGCGATCTTCTACTTCCTGCTGATCGCTCCCGAGCGCAAGCAGCGCAAGCTGCGCCAGCAGGTCCTCGACGAGCTGAAGAAGGACGACCAGGTGATGACGACCGGCGGCATCTACGGCCGCGTGACCAAGGTCGACGGCCCGAAGGTGACCGTGCAGGTCAGCGATGGCGTCCGGATGCAGTTCTCCCGCCAGGCCATCCAGTCGGTCATGGACGAGGACGGCACCCCGCTCTTGGCCGAGCCCGCGCGCAAGGCCTGAGACTCCTGAGGGGCCTCCGTTCGGAGGTCTCCCAACGTCCCCGCCTGGGCGCCCTGCTGGTGCGCTGCCTGCCCCTGGGAGCGATCCGCCTGCTCGAGCTGGAGGGTGAGGCCCTCGGCGATGCGGGCGAGCGGGTGGTCGCCCGGGCCCTGGCCCGGCGGGGCTGGCGGCTGCTTGGCCGACGCCTGGCGACCCCCGCGGCCGAGGTCGACCTCGTCGCGCTCGATGGGCCAGAGCTGGTGGTCGTCGAGGTCAAGACCGGCCGCACGGGGCTCGAGCCCGGGGCCTTCGAGGCTGCGACCACCCCGCGCTGGCGGCCCGGACACCGATTCCGGCAGGAGGACCTCGAGCGCACGCGGCGGGCGGCGGCGCGCATCGCTGCGCGCACGTCCGATCGTCCCTGGCGCGTGGACCTGGTCGAGCTGGTCCTGTTCCCGGGCGGCCGGGCGCGCATCTACCACCACCCCGGGCTGACAAGGCCCTTACCCCGGCCCCGACGCCCCGGTGAGGCCCTGCACCTCTCACTCTGATACAACCGGAGCTCGCCCGACGCCCCGATCGATCCCGACGACCATGAACCCCACGCCCATCGCCCTGGCCCTGTGCCTCCTCGCCCTTCCCGACACGCCGCCTCCGGGTAGCGGGCTAGCACCGGACCACGCCTTCTTCGGGCCGGCCACGCCGAGCGAGGTCCCCAACCCCAACACCCCCCAGGCCTGTGCCGCTCGCCGCGCCCGGGTGGCGTCCGAGATCGGCACCGGGGTGCTCGCCATCGCTGCGGGCGGCGACGTCGAAGGTCGCTTCCAGGCCGACGCGCTCTTCCACTGGCTGACCGGCGTCAGCACGCCCGACACCGTGCTGCTGCTCGAGATCGCCGAAGGCGCGATCACCCGGGAGCGCCTGTACCTGCCCGAGAGGGACCCGGGGTTCGAGCGCTGGAACGGCGCGCGCCCGGCACCGGGTGCGGACAGCGAGGCCCGCTTCGGCATCGCCGAGACGGCCCCCCTGGGCCAGTGGCGCGACGACCTCGGGGTGCTGCTCGAGGAAGAGGACAGGCCCTACGTGCACGGCGAGCTGATCCAGGACCACCTGATCGAGCTCGCGGGTGAGGGTGACCGTCTGCAGCGCCCGGCGTCGCGGCTCTTGCGCAAGGTCGCGGCCGTGCGCGAGCTGCCCGAGCAGGCCGCCATCCACGCCGCCGTCGACATGACCCAGCAGGCCCTCGCCGAGGCCTTCCGCGTCGTGCGACCGGGCAACTGGGAGTTCCAGGCCGAGGCCGCCATCGAGGGCGGCTACCGCTCGCGCGGCGCCTTTGGACCAAGCTTCCCCTCGATCGTCGGGTCGGGTCCCAACAGCTGCTACCTGCACTACCGCTCCAACGAGCGCCAGTTCCAGGCCGGCGACCTGGTCGTCATGGATGTCGGTGCGCGCTACGCCAATTACTGCGCCGACGTGACGCGCACGATCCCGGTCAGCGGGACCTTCACCGAGCGCCAGCGTGAGGTCTACGACGCCGTCTGGGCCGCCTCGATCGCCTCGGCCGCGACCCTCAAGCCCGGCTCGAGCATGAACGAGGCCCACCGCACGGCCAAGGCCGTCCTGGACGAGCGCGGCTTTGGCTCCTACTTCATCCACTCGGTGGGCCACGGGCTCGGCCTGTACGTCCACGACGACCCCGGCGGCCGCAAGGCCCTCGAGCCGGGCATGGTCGTGACCATCGAACCGGGCGTCTACATCGCCGACGAGGAGCTCGGCGTGCGGATCGAGAACGACTGGCTGATCACCGAGGACGGCGCGGTCTGCCTCTCGGACGAGCTGCCCTCGGACCCGGACGCCCTCTTGGCCTTCCTGGCCGAAGTTCGCGGCGAGTAGCCGCCCCACCCCGGGGCGGGCGCCGGGTAGGATCCGCCCTCCCAAGGGGCAGTCCGAACCCGCTCGCTGGGCTGTCACCCTCCTAGGAGTAGCGCCAAGGGGTGCTTTTTGCTCCATCCCCGCCCCCGCGGGAGCCGAAACGAACCTGGTCTCCCACCCCCTGGATCCCCCACCGGCCACCTCCGGGCCATGCGCCACGTTCTCCGCCACTACCTCCCGCTCCGCAAGCTCCTGCTGGTCTCCAGCGAGACGCTGATCCTGTCGGTCGTGGTCTTCCTGGGGCTGTCGAGCCACCTGTTCAACAACGACCCGGCCAGCCTCGAGCTGATCCTGCGCAACCAGCTGAACCCCGACCAGGCCCTCTGGCGCTGCGGGATCTCGGCGGTCACGGTGGCGCTGCTGGTCCAGGTGGCGATCTCGTTCAACGAGCTCTACGACTTCCGCATCTCGGGCTCGCGCTTCGACCGGGCCTCGCGCTTCATCGGCTCGGCGGGCACCGGCATCGCCCTGTCCCTCCTGGCGGTCGTCGCGGCCGACCTGTGGGAGCTCGAGCGCATCTTCGAGTTCCCAGGCCTGCACCTGTCCCAGACCGTGGTGCTCCTGACCTTCTCCTTGTCCTTCGGCTTCGTGCTGCTGTACGGCTGGCGGGTCTTCTACCACTGGCTGCTGCGCCACGCGAACTTCAACGACCGGGTGCTCGTGCTCGGCGTCGGCGAGTCCGCCCGCGACCTGGTCCGCGAGATCGTCGAGCGCGGCAGCAACGGCCACGAGGTCGTGGGTGTGATCGGCCTGTCGAACGTGGCCGAGCGCCGCGACGACCGCCGCGGCTCCTTCCAAGCCGCGCCCGCCGAAGCGCCGCCCGTCCACGTGCAGCTGTACGCGGTCGGCCCCGACGCGGAGCTCGAGCTGATCCCCACCGAGGAGCCCCTGCCCGACATCGTGCGCCGCCTGCACGTCGACTCGATGGCCGTGGCCCTGGCCGACTCGCGCGGCACCATGCCCGTGCGCGAGCTGCTCGCGATCCGGCTCGCCGGCGTGATCATCGAGGAGAGCCAGGCCCTCTTCGAGCGCGTCACCGGCAAGATCCCGATCGGTGCGATGCGCCCGTCCTACCTGATCTTCAACCAGGGCTTCGCG
Source organism: Planctomycetota bacterium (assembly GCA_029212845.1). Lineage (GTDB taxonomy): Bacteria > Planctomycetota > UBA1135 > UBA1135 > JARGPD01. The sequence goes on along the minus strand of JARGPD010000009.1, from coordinate 40,857 downwards.
CAGAACCCGTCCAAGGACATCGGCAAGCGCATCCTCGACATCATCCTGGCCCTGGTCGTCTTCGCGTTCACCTGGCCGCTGATGATCCTGACCGCGATCGCCGTGCGCATGGACACGCCGGGTCCGATCCTCTTCCGCCAGGAGCGCTGCGGGCACCACGGCCGCCCGTTCACCCTGCTCAAGTTCCGCTCGATGAGCGCCGACGCCGAGGCCAAGAGTGGCCCGGTCTGGGCCACCGCCGGCGACGCGCGCATCACCCGCTCGGGCAGCTTCATCCGCAAGACCCGCCTCGACGAGCTGCCCCAGGTCTTCAACGTCCTGCTCGGCGACATGTCGATGGTCGGCCCGCGCCCCGAGCGTCCCCACTTCGTCCAGAGCCTGTCCGAGGAGATCCCCTACTTCAGCCAGCGCCACGTGGTGAAGCCCGGCCTGACCGGCTGGGCCCAGATCAACTACCCCTACGGGAACACGGTCGAGGACTCGAAGAACAAGCTCCAGTACGACCTGTTCTACATCAAGCACCAGTCGATGCTGTTCGACCTGTCGATCCTGTTCAGCACGATCAAGACCGTCGTGCTGCGGCGCGGGACCTGAGCGCCCGTGCTGGGGAGTGTGGTCGGTCGCCTGACCGAGGGGCCCCTGGTCCTGATCGGTGATGTGCATGGAGAGCTCGAGGCCCTCGAAGCCCTGCTCGCGCGGCCCGAGCTGGACCCCACGGGCGACGGCAGCTTCGGTGGACGCACGCTCTGCTTCCTGGGCGACCTCGTCGATCGCGGACCCGACAGCCCCGGCGTCCTGCGCCGGGTGCGCGGCCTGATCGACAGCGGCCGCGCCGTCTCCCTGCTCGGCAACCACGAGCTCAACCTCCTGCGCCAGGACAAGGACCCGAAGGGCGACAACCGCTGGTTCCGGGACGAGCCGCGCCAGCTGCCCGGTGGCGAGCTGCTCCCCGAGCGACGCGTCGCCAGCGACCTCGAGCGCAGCGAGCTCATGGACATGTTGGCCGACCTACCCGTGGCCCTCGAGCGCAGCGACCTGCGGCTCGTGCACGCCTGCTGGGACGCACGCGCGATCGCGAGCCTGGCCAGCTGGCCGCGCAACGAGCTGGTCGAGCGCCACGAGACGGGCCTGGTCGAGGCCGTGGCGAGTCTGCGTGCGGCCGGGACCCTGAAGGAAGCCCGGGCCCTGGAGCGCGACCTCGAACGTCGCTTCCCCTTCGGCGCCAGCGACTCGCCTCCCCCGCCGACCTCGGAGCTGATCGCGAGCCGCGAGCTCGCCATCCAGAACTCCGAGCCCCTGCGGGTCGTGACCTCGGGGCGCGAGGTGCCGCTCGAGCCCGGGACGCCCAGCTTCGCCGCGGGGGGCAAGTGGCGCCACACCCGACGGGAGCCCTGGTGGCGCACCTACGACGAAGCCCCGAGCGTGGTCATGGGGCACTACTGGCGCAGCCTCGAGCGGCCCCAGCAGCGACGCCTCCTTGGGCCGCCGGACCCCTTCCACGACGAGCCCGACAGCGGCCCCCTGACCACCCTCGGCGCCGGGGAGGTCCACTGCATCGACTACTCGGTCGGTCGCCGCTTCTTGGATCGCCTCGCCGGGCGCGCCAAGTTCGGCGGCCACCTCGCCGCCCTGCTCTGGCCCGAGCGCGTGCTCGTGCTCGACCACTGAGCCTGCCGAGCGTTCGCGAAGCGCAAGTTCCGCGTGGACGCGACCAGCTGCGAAGCCGCGCGACTTCCCGTGACTAGCACCTCGGGAGCCCCCGCACCGGGCCGCCTGTCCTATCCTGTCGCGCCCGAACCACCCCACCACCGTGCTGCTCCGACTCCTCTTCCTCGCGGCCTTGCCGCTCGTGCCGCTAGGCCCTCTGCCCAAGCAGCCGCCTGCGCCTCCCCTGGACCCGATCGCCGCCTGGGACTGGTTGCCCGCCAAGAAGGGCGAGCACTGGTACGCGCGCACCCTGGCTCCCGCGACCCACGCCGACGCCGAGGGCCAGGCGCTGCTCGCTGGCGGTCACCTGGTCACGATCGAGACCCGCTCCGAAGCCGACTTCCTGGTCGAAGCCTTCGGGCAACCCGGGCTGGACGCGGTCTGGATCGGCCTGCGGCGGCGCGCAGCCCTCGAGCCCTTCGCCTGGACCTCCGGAGTGCAAAGGGTCACGTCCCAGTGGGCGGCCGGACACAACCCCGCCCTTGGCGAGCCCGTGCCCGCCGGGGTGAGCCTGGCCATGGACGGCGACGACGCGGGAGACTGGCTCCAGGAGCGCGCACCTGGGCTGGCGCTCTTCGGGATCATCGAGCTGGACTTCGACCCCCGCGTCGACCCGCTGGTGGCCGAGAAGCGCACCGAGGTCAAGCGCCTGGCTGCCTGGTACGCCGCCCGCGAGACCTGCCTCTCGGCCGCCGACGTGGACGCCGAGCGGCTCGACCTGGCGAGCTCCTTCGAAGAGCTCCAGGAGCTGCGCCGGGCCAAGGCGCGCATCATCCACGCGACCCCACGGCCGAGCCCCACCGAGACCCAGCAGGCTTCGGACGCCGTCCAGGCCTGGGTCGACGCGCGCCTCGCCCTGTGGCGCAAAGAGAGCCAGGGCTTGCGGGCGGGCCTGGCCGCCCTCGCCAAGGCCAACCGAGGCCTGGCCAAGTCCGACCGCTTGGCCCTGTCCGAGCGCGCGCTCTTCACCGACATCTTGTGCGCGATCCTCGACCGCGAGGCTGGCGCACGGGACCTGGAGACGCGCCTGCAGAACCAGCGCACAGCGGCGCGCACGCAGCTGCCCGATCCGCAGTTCGCGATCGTCGCCGACACCAACGAGCACCGCCAGCTGATGGGCGTGGCGCGGCTGCTGCTGGACAGCCGCATCACCTACGCGGCCCAGGTGCACGCCGACGACATGGCCGCCCTCGGCTTCTTCGAGCACGAGTCGCCGGTGCCCGGCCGCAGGCACTTCTCCGACCGCCAGGCCGAGGCCGGCTACCACGGGGGTGGCGGCGAGAACCTCTACCAGGGCGGCGACCCCGGTGCGTCTTCGGTGTTGGGCTGGATCAGCTCGCCCGGGCACCACAGCAACATGCTGCAGCCGAGCCACGGCCTGATCGGCCCGGGCATCTCGGCGGGCTATGGCGTCGAGGTCTTCGGCTCGCCCCCGTGCTGGGTCGAGCCTGGGCCTGGGATCAGACCGAGCCGTCCTCGGTCCACTTGAAGATCGGGCGGCCATGGATGTCGGTGAACGAGCCGACGCAGACCATCACGAGGTCGATCAGCCACCAGATGCCGAGGCCGCCGAAGGTGATGATGAAGAGCACCGCCGTGCCGAACTTGCCCGCGTAGAAGCGGTGCGCTCCGAAGCCTCCGAGGAAGATCAGGAGCAGCAGGGTCACGAGGCGGGACTTGTCGGAGTATTGAGCCATGATCGGTGGGCTTTGGGGGTGGAGCAGGGGCACACGCGAGGTTTCGCCGAGCCTGGAAGTGCGCGAAGGTACCCGCGGGGACGGGCCTTCTTCAAGCTAAGTGCCGCTGACCCGTGTGGGGCCGGCCGCTGGACCCGGGAGTCCGGTCAGCTCGTTGCGGCCCCGGCCGAGCGCCGCAGGCGGTCGAGGTGCACCGAGAGCAAGGCCACATCCGGCGGGTTGATGCCCGCGATCCGGCCCGCGGCACCGAGGGTCGCTGGGCCGAACTCGGCCAGCTTCTCGGCCGCCTCGACGCCCAGGCCGTCCAGGGAGCGGAAGTCGAGGCCGGCGGGGATCGGGGTGGTCTCCTCCCGACGCATGCGGGCGACGGCCTCGAGCTGCCGGGCGACGTAGCCCTCGTACTTGATGTCCGCCTCGAGGGTCACCCGGTCCAGGGGGCTCAGGCCGAGGCGCGCGAGGACTCCGGCCTGGCCCGCCGAGGCCAGCTCGACCTCGACCGCATCCAGGTCCAGCTCGGGGCGCTTGAGCACGTCGGCGGCGAGCTTGCCGTCGTAGCCGGGGAGGCGCGTGCTGGCGAGCAGGTCGGCAGCGGCGGCGATGCGCGCCGCGCGGGCCCGCGCGCGCTCGAGCTCGGGCGTGCCGACCAGGCCGACCTCGAAGGCGCGCTCGACCAGGCGGCGGTCGCCGTCGTCCTGGCGCAGGAGTAGGCGGTACTCGGCGCGGCTGGTGAACATGCGGTAGGGCTCGGTCGGTCGGCTGACGACCAGGTCGTCGACCAGCACGCCGGTGTAGGCCTCGTGGCGCTCGAGCAGGAAGGGCGCGCGCTCGCTCAGCCAGAGGGCGGCGTTGGTGCCGGCCATGAGGCCCTGGGCGGCAGCCTCCTCGTAGCCCGAGGTGCCGTTGATCTGGCCGGCCAGGAACAGGCCGGGGACCTTGGCGAGGCACAGGCTCGGGTCGAGCTGGGCCGGCAGCACGTAGTCGTACTCGACCGCGTAGCCATGGCGCTGGAAGACGAGCTTCTCCAGGCCCGGGATCGTGCGCAGGAAGGCGTCCTGGACCTCGCGCGGCAGCGAGGTCGAGACGCCGTTGAGGTAGACCGCGTCGGTGCCCAGGCCCTCGGGCTCGAGGAACACCTGGTGGCGGTCGCGGTCGCGGAAGCGCATCACCTTGTCCTCGACGGACGGGCAGTAGCGCGCGCCGGTGCCGTGCATGCGGCCCGCGTACATCGGCGCCTTGTGGATGTTGGCCGCGATGATCGCGTGGGTGCGCTCGTTCGTCCAGCTGATGTGGCAGGCGACCTGGTCCAGCACCGGGAAGCGCGCGCCGAGCTCGGCGTTGGCGAAGGAGAAGGCCGTCGGCTCGTCGTCGCCGGCCTGCAGCTCGAGCGCGTCCCAGTCGACGCTGGCGTGGTTGACCCGGGCCGGAGTCCCGGTCTTCAGTCGGCCGAGCTCGAGCCCTAGGGCGCGCAGCTCGGAGGAGATGCCCTTGGCCGCGGGCTCCTCGGCGCGGCCGCCGACCTCGACCTCGTCGCCGCGGTACATCAGCGCCTCGAGGAAGGTGCCGGTGGTCAGGATCACGGCGCGGGCGGTCAGCTCGGAGCCGTCCTCGAGCCGCACGCCATGGACGCGCGGCAGCTTGCCCGGGGTCACGACTAGGCCGCGCACGCCGGCCTCGAGCACCTCGAGGGGCAGCTCCGCGGTCGCGGCGGTCACGCGCCGGACGACCTCTTCGCGGTAGGCGTGCCGGTCGGACTGGCAGCGCGGCGAGCGCACCGCGAAGCCCTTGGCCGTGTTGAGCATGCGGAACTGGATCCCGGTGGCGTCGGCCACCTGGCCCATGATCCCGCCGAGGGCGTCAACCTCACGCACCAGCTGGCCCTTGCCGAGGCCGCCGATCGCGGGGTTGCAGCTCATCTCGCCGAGCAGGTTCGCCCGGAAGGTGACCAGGCCCGTGCGCATGCCGAGGCGCGCCGCAGCCAGGGCCGCCTCGACCCCGGCGTGGCCCCCACCGATGACCAGCACGTCCCAGTCCCCGGTCCCTGGTGCAGGCGCGGGGTGTGGGAAGCTGCGCTCGGGCGCGGGCTGGAAGTGGGAGTCGGGCATGGCGGGGCCAATCGGGGGCGCACAGTCTACGGATCCGAGCGAAGATCGGGCCGACTTCAACGGCTCCCTCAACCTCTCCGGACTTTCGGCCGACAAGGGTCCATGCACTCCTGGCTGTTTCGAAATCGTCAGCGCTTGATGCGCCTCTACGGCATCTCCCAGGACGAGCCCGCGCGGCTCGATCGGGGAGCTGGTTCCTGGGATGGAGACCAGCGCCGCAACGAGGGGTCCGCACCAATTCCGAAGCGCTGGCCGGCCGTGGAGCGCCGAGGGACCGGTGAAGTGATCCTCTTCCCCGCAGCGCAGCTGCGGCAGAAGGCCATCCGGAAGGGTGCCTAGCTCCGCATTCCGCACCTTCCGACGGTCCCGAACCTCTCGAAGCCCCAGCCGCTGGTTGGGGCTTCGGTCGTTTCCGGGCCCGGGACCCGGTGGCCAGGCGCAAGGGGAGCCCTCCCGAACGGTTGCCGGCCTGTGCGCGAGCGGTAGCTGCTCGTTACCATGGCTCCCATGCTCATCCGCGTCCCTAGCCTCATCGTCGCCGGCGCCCTCGCCGCCGGCCTCTTCCTCGGTCCCGCAGCGGCCCAGACCGACGGCCCCCCCAGGCGCTCCCTCGAGGAGCTCCTGGCCGAGGAGCGCGCCGCGGCCCAGCGCGAGGTCGAGCTGCTACGCCCCCGGGTCGAGGGCCTCTTGACCTCCCTGCGCAGCCTCGGCAGCTCCAAGAGCGGCGACAGCCGCGTCAGCAAGATCCTCGACGAGCTGAGGTCCCTGGGCTCTCCCGGCGCGGTGCTCTTGGTCGAGGCCCTCGACCCCGGACCGGGTGCCCCCAAGGGCGACCTGTTCCTCGCCGGGCACGTGATGAACGTGCTCGAGGACCTGCCCACGACCGCGATCACCCAGCGGCTCCTGGAGATGTCCCTCGCGGGCACCGAGCGCGGCCGCGCCGGGGCCCTCCGGGTGCTCGGCGCGACCGGCGATCCGCGGCGCGTCGGCGCCCACCTCGCCAAGGTCTACCACGAGGACCAGGCCATGCGCAGCGCGGCGCTCAGCGCCCTGTGCCTGTGCGGCGGGCCCGAGGCCGACGAGGTCCTGCGCGGGGTCATCCACGCCAAGGGCGACGAGCTCGGCGAGGCCCTCGCGGCCCTGACCGAGGCCTTCGACCGCGGACGCCGACCGACGCCGAGCCAGCTGGCCTTCCTGCGCGAGCTCTTGGCAGCCGATGCGGTGCGCGACCACATCGACTCGGTCATCGCCTTCTGCCGCGCCGCGCCCGAGGGCACCTTCGGCGAGCCCGACACGGCCCTTTTCGTCGCCCTCTGCGCCGATCGCAACGTCGACCGTGGCGCGCGAATCCGCCTGCTCGGCGCCCTGCCCGACCTCGGCACCCCCTGGGAACGCAACCTGAACAAGCTGCTCGAGCGCTCCGCAAAGAGCTCCTTCGAGGACCTGCGCAACGCGACCCTCGTGTGCCTGACGCGCTTCGGCGACAAGGGCGCCCGCAAGGACCTCCTGGATCCCTACAAAGATGCGATTCGGGATGAGCGCAAGGAGCCCGCGCCCCTCGAGGCACGCGGCGCCGTGCTGATCGAGATCCAGGACTACGAGGAAGCGATCACCGACTACAAGAAGGCCCTGAAGCTCTACGAGGAGCTCGAGAAGAGCCCCTATGCCAGCAATGGCGCCCACATCGGGCTGGCGCGCGCCTTCGTCCTGTCCGGGGCCGTGCGCGAGGGCGCCAAGGTGCTCGAGGACTCGGCCCTCTCCACGGTGCAGCTACGCGGCCTGGCCGAGGACCCCGACTTCGCGGCGCTCGTGGCGGACGATCGCTACCGCAGCGTGCTGCGCCTCAAGGAGTAGCCCCATGGCGCGCCTCGACACCAGCGACCACGACCGCTATGCGGACGGGATGACCTACGTCTACCCGGTGGTCTCGCGGCGCGCGCGCGGCGTGTCCGTCGGCATCAACCTGTCCCCCAACGACGCCTGCAACTGGCGCTGCGTGTACTGCCAGGTGCCGGGTCTCACCCGGGGCAAGGGGCCGGCGATCGACCTCGAGCGGCTGGACGACGAGCTGACCGTGATGCTCGACGACCTGCTCGATGGCGACTTCATGGCGCGCCGCGTCCCCGAGGGCTCGCGGCGGCTGAACGACCTGGCCTTCTCGGGCAACGGCGAGCCGACCGGCTCGGCCGACTTCCCGGCCGCCGTCGAGCTTGCGGCCGCCCAGCTCGAGCGGCGCGGCCTGATCGGCAAGGTCAAGCTGGTGTTGATCACCAACGGGAGCTTGGCCCACAAGCCCGAGGTGCAAGCAGCCCTCGCGCGCCTGGCCGAGGCCGGCGGCGAGGTCTGGTTCAAGCTGGACGCGGGCACCGACGCCGGGCTGGCCGCCATCAACGACACGAGCCGCGGCATCGAGGCCCAGCTCAGCGGCCTGCGGGCAGCCGCCGAGCGCTGCCCGACCTGGCTCCAGACCGTGCTCTTCGAGCGCGACGCAGAGGTCATGGCCGGAGAGTGGCGCGAGTGGCTGGCCAACCTAGCCGTGCTGTGCGCGGAGGAGCTGCCGCTCCGTGGGGTGCACCTGTATGGCATCGCGCGCCAGGTCCACCAGCCCGAGGCCGCCGAGCTGGTGCGCCTCGCCCCCGAAGTGCTCGAGGCCTACGCGCGCGAGGTGCGCGCCCTGGGCCTCGAGGTCACCGTCAATCCCTAGGCAGCCCTAGCGCCGCGAGCCCGCGGCGATCGTCACGCCGAAGTAGAGCTCGCCGCGCGGGATGTCGAACTCGTCGTACTCGGTCTGGCTCGAGACGCCCAGCTGCTGGGCGCCGAGGAACAGGTCCATGCCGGGCGCCGCCTCCCAGCCGAGGCGCACGTCGAGGCGCGCCCGGTTGGCGGCCTCGTAGGCGTCGCCGAGCCCATCGACCACGTACAGGCCTGCATCGAGCTCGACCGTCTCGCTGAGGTCGTAGTAGGAGCGGATGTTGATCTGGTGCCGCGGGTGGTAGTCGTCGGTCCCGAGGCTGATGCCGCCGACCTTGGTCGTGTAGGTGCCGAGCATGTACGAGTAGGACGAGCGCAGGCTCCAGCTCTCCGTGGGCTTGCTGTCGATCGCCAGCTCGATGCCGTCGGAGCTGCCCTCGCCGCCGTTCTGGAAGACGTCTTCGAAGGCGACCGGGTCGAACTCCTCCGTCTGTAGGTCGTCGTACTCGTTGTGGAAGATCGCCAGGTCGAGGGCGGTCGTCGCGCTGACCTGGTGGCGCACGCCGACCTCGTACGAGGTCACCTTCTCGGAGTCGAAGTCTGGGTTGCCGACGACCACGCTGCCCGACGCAAGGTGGGTCTCCTCGAGCGAGGGGGTCCGCACGCTGCCCGTGATCGCCCCCCAGGCGCTGAAGGTCGACTCCGGATGCCAGCTCGCGCGCAGGGTCGGCTGGAGCTCGAAGCCGGTCAGGCTGTTGTCCTCCGCCTGGGCTCCGAGGACCAAGCTCAGCTCGTGGTCCATCAGGTCCCAGGTGTGCACGGCGAAGGCGCGCAGGGTGTGCAGCTCCTTGTTGGCCGGGTCGAAGGTCATCCAGAAGGGGTCATCGCCAAGCAGCTCGGCGTCGGTGTGGCGGTAGCCGATGCCCGCGCTCAGGTGGCTGTTCTCACCGGTCTCTAGCTCGCGCCGGTACTCGAGGTCCATGGTCAGCACGTCGATGTCCAGCTCGGTCTTCAGATCCTGGACGTCCTGGCTGACCCAGGCGGTGAGGAACTCGTCGCCTTCGGCGTTGGCGGTCGTGTAGTGGAACTGGAAGCCGTGGGCCACGTCGGTGACCGGGATGGCTTCGAAGGTCATCACGTCGAAGCCGTCGGCCCCGAGGGTGGCCTCGTAGAAGCGCCCCCAGGCCGTGTTCTGGCGATCCCCGTCGGCCCCCCAGTCGAAGCGAAAGCCACCGCTTCGGATGCCCCAGTCCTGGTTGAACCCGAGGTAGGGATTCTGGTGCGAGTCATAGCTCGACCACTTGCCGTTGACCCGAAAGGTGCCGGTCTCGCCGAACTCGCCACCCAGGCGGAAGCTCTGGTGGCGCTCGTCGGTGGAGGCGCTCGTGTGACCCTGTAGGCCCTGGGTCGACGCGGAGTCCTTCGTGATCACGTGGACGACACCATGCACGGCGTTCGCACCCCACAGGATGCCGCCGGGTCCGCGCACGATCTCGATCCGGTCGACGTCGTTCAGGTCGATGTCTTGCAGGGCCCACCAGGTGCCGGCGAAGACCGGGGTCGAGACCGGCACGCCGTCGATCAGCACCATCAGCTGGTTCAGGAAGGCGAGGCTTGCGACCGAGGTGCCCGTGCCGAACCCGCGTGAGGTCACGTCCCACTTGGAGGTCGTCCAGTTCGAGACGTACATGCCGGGCACCATGCGCATGGCCTCCTGCACCGAGGTGTGCCCGGAGCGCCGCAGCTCGTCCCCGGTGATGACGTACACCGCCCCGGGGACCTCGGAGAGGGAGACCTCTGAGCGCGTCGCGATGGTGACCTCGATGTTCAGCAGCTCTTCGAGGCTCAGCTCGCTGAGGTCCTCCAGGTCGTCGACGCTCGAAGGCGAGCCAACGGCGACGTCACCAAGGCCGGCCACGAGGGCACCAAGCAGGAAGAGCGAGGACGTGCCTCGTCGCGTGAGACTGGGGAAGCGGGAGCGCATGGGCGGGGCTTACGAGGGGGCTTGGGAACGATCTGCGAGGTAGAGCCAAGCCTCGAGCTTCTTGTAGAGCACCTCCGAGACGACCGGCTTGGCGATGTAGTCGTCCATGCCTGCAGCCAGGCAGTTCTCCTTGTCCCCCTCCATCGCGTTCGCGGTCATCGCGATGATGGGGATCCGATGGCCGGTGCGCTGCTCCCGCTTGCGGATGACGCTGGTCGCTTCGTAGCCGTCCATGACGGGCATCTGGCAGTCCATGAGCACCAGGTCGAAGGGCAGCTGGGAGAGGGTCTGGACCGCCTCCTCCCCGTTGTTCGCGAGCGTGCAGTTGAAGCCGTTCTTCTTCAGCAGGGCGACCGCGATGCGCTGGTTCACAGCGTTGTCCTCTACCAAGAGGATGCGCTTCTGGGCGCGCTTCGCCAGCAGCTCGGCGTCGGGATCGAGGGCGCTCGGGCGCTCGTCTTGTTCCTTGCTGCGCTCTTGCATGCCGAGGGTCATCAGGATCGCCTTCCGGAGCTGGGTCAGGCGCACGGGCTTGGTCAGCTGACCGGCCGCTCCGGCCTCGTCGAGCTTTCGCTTGCTGCCGCTGAACGAGACCGAGGTCAGGATCAGCACCGGCACGTCGGCGAGGGCCTCCGTGTCCTTGATCGCGCGGCAGACCTCGAGGCCGTTCTTGCCGGGCATCTGGAAGTCCGACAGCACGATTCCGGGCGGGGTGGCGCCCTCGCGACACAGGGCCTCGAGGGCCTGCTCGGGCCCCTCGAAGTCCGTCACGACGCAGCCCCAGGACTCCAGCTGGTGGCGCAGGATGCGGCGGTTGGTCGCGTTGTCGTCGATCACCGTGACGGCCATGCCGTCGACGATGGCGGGGTCGAGCTCGACCGAACTCGGCGGCGTGGCCTGGGTCTTGAAGGTCGCGTGGATGGCGAAGGTGCTGCCCTCGCCGTCGACGCTGTCGACCGTGAGCCGGCCGCCCATCATGCGCACGAGCTCGGCGCTGATCGAGAGGCCCAGTCCGGTGCCGCCGAAGCGGCGGGTCGTGGACGCATCGACCTGGGTGAAGGCCTCGAACAGGCTCTCCCTCCGTTCGGCGGGGATGCCGATTCCCGAGTCGCGCACGGCGATCACGAGGTCGACCTCGTGATCGCGCTCGGCGGCCACCTCGACCGTGACCTGCACTTCGCCTTCGGGGGTGAACTTCAGGGCGTTGCCGACCAGGTTGGTGATCACCTGGCGCAGCCGCGTGGGGTCCCCCTTGAGGTGGACGGGTGCGGAGCTGGGCACCAGGCACAGGAGCTCGACGCCACGCTCTTGGTAGCGCGGCCCGAAGATCTCGCCGAGGTCCTCGAGCATCGCGCGCAGGTCGAAGTCGATCTCCTCGAGCTCCATCTTGCCCGACTCGATCTTGGAGAAGTCCAGGATGTCGTTGATCAGCGCCAGGAGCTGGTCCCCGCAGCTGCGGACGGTCTGCAGCATGTCGGCCTGCTCGCAGTCCAGCTCCGAGTCCATCAGGAGCCCCGTCATGCCGATCACGCCGTTCATCGGGGTGCGGATCTCGTGGCTCATGTTCGCCAGGAAGTCCGCCTTGGCGCGCGCGCCCTCCTCGGCGGCATCCTTGGCGCGGACCAGCTCGAAGTTGGCGTCGAGCAGCTCGGCGGTGCGCTGGGCCACCTGGTTCTCGAGCTTGTCGCGGTGCCCGGCGAGCTCTTCGTCGCGCTCCTGGATCCGGTCGAGCATGCGGTTGAACGAGCTGACCAGCAAGCCGAGCTCGTCGTTGGAGTCGCGCTCGGCCCGGCGGGTGTAGTCGCCCTCGGACTCGATCGCGAGGACCGTCGCCGACAGGCGCAGGATCGGCAGGGCGATCCAGCGGCTCAGGATCAGGGCCAGGACCATCGCGAGGCCCAGGCCGGCGGCCGAGACCATGGCGATGCTGACCGCTTGCTGCTTGGTCCGCGCGAGCACCCCGCTGCGGTCGAACTGCACGCGGATCCAGCCGACCAGCTCGCCCTCTTCGCCCACCTTGCGGGTGACCGTGAGTAGGCCGGGCTGCTCGACGATGAGCTCCTCGGTCGGAGCTGACCAGGCCAGCCCGGGTTCGCCATCTAGGTTCAAGCTAGCGAAGGGTGCGCCCTCGGCGTCATAGACCATGGCCCCGACGACCAGCTGGTTCTGACCCAGCTCGGCCAAGGCCTTGGTGGCGTAGTCGTCGTCGAAGAAGAGCAGGGCCGTGGTCACGTCCCGGGCGACGGTCTCGGTGCTGAGGGTCGAGGACTCGACCAGCATCGCGCTGCGACTCTGCCAGCTGGTCAGGGTCTGCAAGGATGCCGTGATCAGCAGGGTGAACGTGCACGTCACCAAGATCACGAGGCCGACCTTCAGGCGGATTGGCAGTGACTTCAGCTTCGACTTCATCGTTCCAGCTCCTCGCCTTCCGGGACGATGCGGGCGAGCTTCAGGAGCTCGGAGCTGATCGAGAGCTCGCTTGCCTTAGCGCGCGTGGGGTTGATCTCGAACTTGACGCGCCCGTCGACCAGGACGAAGTTGCAGTGCCCCCCGTCGATCGCGAAGTCGGTCTCCTCGCCGGCGAGCAGGATCGGCTCGTCCCCCACGAGCTCGAAGAGCTTCTCACGCTGCTTCTTCTCGAGGCCGGCGGCGACGAAGACCAGGTGGGCCTCGAGCTCCTTGGGGACCTGGCTAAGGCGGCTGAGCTGGATCGCGCGCCCGTCCACCAGCTTGTCCTTGAAGGTCTTGTCGAGGGTCTCGCCGAAGGGGTCTTCGCCCAGGACCACGAGCAGGATCGGCGAGTCCTGCTTCTCGAAGCTGCCCTTGGGCCACTTCGTGTACTTGATGAAGTTGAGCAGGAAGGCGGCCTTCACCAGGTACTCCTTCTCGCGCGCCTTGTCGACCTCGCTCGAGGTCGTGCCGGCAGCCACCGGCTCCGGAGCGGAATCCTTGGCCAAGCCATGGGAGGGGCTCCAGCTGCTGACGAGGCAGGCAGCCAGCACCAGGGCGCCGGACCGCAAGCGGCGACGACCTTGGGAAGCGAGGGAAGGGGAGATCGGGGTAGGTGCCTGGGAGATCACCCTTCCTTGTCGGGCGATTTGCCCCGGAACCCAAGGCCGATGCCGGAAGCATCGACGCTGAATAGGCCTAGGGGGCCACTTTCGTCGCAATCAAGCCAGATTCGGGGGGCACCCGGGATGCGGCCTAGACCGGAACTTCGTCCTGGCCCTCGGCCAGGGCCCCCTGGATGGTCGCCACGACCTGGGGCGGCGTCAGCCCCGTGGTGTCGACCTCGATCTCGGCCCTCCTATATAAGGACTCGCGCGCGCGCAGCAGGCTGTGGAGCTCCTCCATGGCCCGCGGGCGGTTGGCCATCGGGCGGTGGTCGCCTTGGGCCAGGACGCGGGAGTAGTGCTGCTCGGGGTCGGCCCGCAGCCAGACCCCGCGGCAGGTCTCGAGCAGGCGTGCGTAGCAGTCGCCGCTGTTCACGATCGAGCCGCCGGTCGCCAGGACGACGCGCTCGCCCTCGGCCAGGACCTCCTCGAGGGCCTCGGCTTCGAAGCGGCGGTAGGCGCCGGTCCCGTGCAGGTCGAAGAGCTCGGCCAGGGAGAGGCCCGCGATGCGCTCCACGCGCTCGTCGAGCTCGACGAAGGGCACCTCGAGCTCGAGCGCCAAGGCGCGCCCGATGGTCGACTTGCCCGCCCCCCGCAGCCCGATCAAGGCCACCCGCTCGGACGGCCGCGCCCTGACGGGCATGTCCACCAGCCCAGCCAGGGGACAGCCTAGGGCGACAGCGAGGCGCGCAAGAACCAGGATCGAGGGGTTGGCGCGACCGGCCTCGGTCTCGGTAAGGTACCTGCGGCTGACGTCCGCATCCCGCGCCACCGCCGACAGGGACAGCCCCGCTTCCTCGCGGGTCCGCCTGAGCCTGCGCCCGATCGCGCGAATTAGTCCTTGGCCGTCCATGCCTTGAACCCTATGATGCCCAGGTCAGACGCCTGTGCGCACAATAGTTCCCAGTTTCTTTCGGGGGAGCCTCCCAGGCCCCACGAGAGCGGAAGAGCCCCCCCCGGCCCAACTAGCCATGAACCTCAACTTTCAGACCAGTCCCGCCCACTACCGCCACTGGCAGCTCACCTTCGAGGGTGACATCGCGACCCTGGCGATGAACGTGGACGGCGCCGGTGGCCTCTTCGAGCACTACGAGCTCAAGCTCAACAGCTACGACCTCGGGGTCGACATCGAGCTGGCGGACGCCCTCGAGCGGATCGTGTTCGAGCATCCCGAGGTGCGCTGCGTGGTCGTCACCGGGGGCATCGACAAGGTCTTCTGCGCGGGCGCGAACATCAACATGCTCTCGACCTCGACCCACGCGTGGAAGGTCAACTTCTGCAAGTACACGAACGAGACGCGCCTCTACATCGAGGACTACTCGGAGAACAGCGGCAAGCGCTTCCTCGCCGCCCTGAACGGCACGGCTTCGGGCGGCGGCTACGAGCTGGCCCTCGCCTGCGACAAGATCATCCTGGTCGACGACCGCAACAGCGCGGTTTCCTTCCCGGAGCTGCCCCTGCTCGGCGTGCTGCCGGGGACCGGTGGCCTGACCCGCATCGTCGACAAGCGCAAGATCCGTCGCGACCTGTGCGACGCCTTCAGCGCCGTGGCCGAGGGCATCAAGGGCAAGCGCGCCGTCGAGTGGGACCTGGTCGACGCCACCGCCCCCCTCTCGCGCTGGGAGGAGAGCGTCAGCACCATGGCCCGTGAGATGGCCGACGAGGTCCCCGACCGCTCGGCCTGCAAGGGCATCGAGCTGACGCCCATCGAGGTCACCGAGACCGACGCGGGCCTCGCTTGGAAGTACGTCACGGTCACCTTCGAGGAGACCCCCAGCGGCCCCGGGCGCATGGCCCAGCTGACCCTGGACCTGCCCGCCGAGGTCGGCCCGACCGACGCCGCCGCGATCCACGCCGAGGGCGCCGACTGGTGGATCTTCCGCATGTTCCGCGAGCTCAACCTCGCGCTGCTCGACCTGCGCATCAAGCACCCCGAGACCGGGCTCGTCATGACCCGCGTGGTCGGTGACCCCGCGGTCGCCATGGGCATCGACGCCGTGCTGGCCAACCCGGGCGCCGACTGGTTCATCCACGAGGTGCGCCACTACCTCAAGCGCATGCTCAAGCGCTACGAGAACAGCGCCAAGAGCCTCTACGCCGTCATGGACGAGGGCACCGCTTTCGTCGGCACCTTCTACGAGCTGGCCCTCGCGGGCGACCGCCAGTACCTGCTCAACGATCCCGAGGTGCCCGTCACCGTCGGCATCACCGAGGCCAACGCCGGCTGGTTCCCGATGGCCAACGGCCTGACCCGCCTGCAGACGCGCTTCCTCGGCGCGCCCGAGCGCGCGGACGAGGCCCTCGCCAAGGCCGGCCTGCTCGACGCCGAGACCGCCAACGAGCTGGGCCTTGCCACCTTTGCCCCGGACGACATCGACTGGGAGGACGAGCTGCGCCTCGCGATCGAGGAGCGCGTCTCCTTCTCGCCCGATGGCCTGACCGGCATGGAAGCCAACCTGCGCTTCGCCGGTCCCGAGACCATGGAGACCAAGATCTTCGGGCGCCTCAGCGCCTGGCAGAACTGGATCTTCCAGCGCCCCAACGCGGCCGGCGAGCGCGGCGCCCTGAAGTGCTACGGCACGCCCCAGGCACCCGAGTTCGACTTCATGCGCACCTAGGCCGCGCCCCCAAGACCAACCCCGAACGCACCCAAGACCCAAGGAGCCCCACCATGGCCGGCATCGACTACAGCCAGAAGATCCCCAACAACGTCGACCTCAAGAGCGACCGCCGCCTGCAGCGCGCGCTCGAGGCCTGGCAGCCCGAGTACATCGACTGGTGGCGCAGCGTGGGTCCGACGGACTTCAACGAGAACGAGATCTACCTGCGGACGGCGGTCAGTGTCGAGAAGGACGGCTGGGCCCACTTCGACTACGTCAAGATGCCCGACTACCGCTGGGGCATCTTCCTCACGCCCCAGGAGCCCGGCCGCACGATCGGCTTCGGCGACCACTTCGGCAAGGAGGCCTGGGACCAGGTCCCCGGCGAGCACCGCAACTCCCTGCGTCGCCTGATCGTGACCCAGGCCGACACCGAGCCGGCGTCGGTCGAGCAGCAGCGCCTGCTCGGGCACACGGCCCCGTCGCTCTACGACATGCGCAACCTGTTCCAGGTCAACGTCGAGGAGGGCCGCCACCTCTGGGCGATGGTCTACCTGCTGCAGGCCTACTTCGGTCGCGACGGTCGCGAAGAGGCCGACGAGCTGCTCCAGCGGCGCTCTGGCAACGCCGACCACCCGCGCATCCTCGGCACGTTCAACGAGCCCTGCGAGGACTGGCTGGCCTTCTTCTGCTTCACGATGTTCACCGATCGTGACGGCAAGTTCCAGCTCTTGGCCCTGGCCGAGTCGGCCTTCACGCCCCTGGCGCGCTCCTGCCAGTTCATGCTGACCGAAGAAGCCCACCACATGTTCGTGGGTCAGACCGGCGTCGGCCGCGTGATCCAGCGCACCTGCGAGGTCATGAACGAGCACCCGGACTCGTGCCCGTCCGAGCACGGCGCGATCCCGCTCGAGCTGATCCAGCGCTACATCAACTTCTGGGTCTCGTCCTCGAACGACCTCTACGGCGGCGAGGTCAGCTCCAACGCGGCCAACTTCTTCCGCTCGGGCCTGAAGGGCCGCGCCTGGGAGCAGAAGCGTGAGGACCACCTCGCGCTCGAGGGCCACTACACGATGGACATCTTCGAGAACGGTGGCTTCACCAGCACCGAGGTGCCGCTGCGCAACGCGATGAACGAGGTCCTGCGCGACGACTACATCGCCGACAACCAGAAGGGCATCGTCTACTGGAACAAGGTCACGGCCAAGGCCGGCATCGACTTCCAGTTCCGCCTGCCGGACCGCCGCTTCCGCCGCCGCGTCGGCATGTTCGCCGGCCACCCCTTCGACCTCGACGGCCAGCTCGTGACCCAGGAGCAGTGGGACGCCAAGGCGCCCGAGTGGCTGCCCTCGACCGAGGACAAGGACTTCGTGAAGTCGCTCATGCAGCCCGTCCGCGAGCAGGGCAAGTACGCCAGCTGGATCGCGCCTCCGGCGAAGGGCCTCAACGGCCAGCCCGTCGAGTTCGAGTACGTCAAGCTGTAGGTCGCCCGCGACCCTTGGCCGAACGCCGAGCGACCCCCGTCGAGCCCAGCTCGCGGGGGGTCGCTCCCATTCCAAGCTCTGGCAAGACCTAGGCAGCCGGAGCCCATCAAAGCGACTTCCTATCAAGGCGCGCCCCCCGAGACGTCGAAACCCAAGGTGCATCCACGCACCCGCCGACATCGAGAGGAGGATTCATGTCGCCACGCCACCCTAGGTCCGGAAGGACCCAAGGCCCGGGGAACACCCGGGCTTCGCAAGCTCGTTCCGCCACGACCCCAGCCAGCTTGCCTGCGGGGTCCGCGCCCTTGGCACTGCTGCTGGTCGCCCTGGCGACGCCGATCGCCATGCTGGCGGTGCCGTCGCCCCAGCCCGAGTCGCCGGGCCCCATGCCCACCTTCGACACGGGCCCTGGACTCGGCGCTGCCGAGGGCCTCTTGGCGCCCGCTGGCGAGCAGAGCGAGACCCCCGCCGATCCAGGCCGGAGCGAGCTCGCGGCCTTTGGGTCCGGCCCCGTCGCGCGCCTGCTGGTCACCGCGCCCGAGGCCGTCCACTTCACGGTGCACGGCACCGTGCCCCTGCCGAAGGGCTTCCTGTCCAGCGGCTCCACCCTCGATCAGCTGGCCCTGGTCGACCCCGCCGGCAAGCAGCTGGCGACCCAGACCGAGGTCGTCACGCGCTACCCCGCCAGCCCAGGCATGGTGCCCGACGCGCGGGTCGTCGAGCTGATCGCTCGGGTCACGCGTCCCAGCGCGAGCCAACCGGGCGACCTGATGGAGCTGGACGTGGTGACGCTCGAGACGCCGCGCCTCGCCCAGCCGGAGCTCGCCAGCACCGCGGCGATGGCCGCCGCCGTGGCGGACCTGCCGACCAAGACCCGCGGCCTGCTCGAGGGCGCAGCTCCGATCCTGCTCGCCGGTCGCGACGCCTTCGGCCACGTCTACGTAGCCCCCCTTCGCCAAGGCTGGGGCGACAACCGCTGGCGACGCTTCGGCAGCCAGCACGCCGAGCTGCGGACCCACAGCATGATGCGCCCGATCCAGCCGGCCATGGGGCCGAGCGGAAGCCTGCCGCACCTCTTCGGAGTCCACGCCTACCTGGGCGCGCGCGCTGGCACCGAGGAGCTGAGCCTCGACCTGCGCATCCACAACGGGGCGGACGGCTCGAGCCCCGGCAACGAGGGCCTGGACCGGGTCTACTTCGAGAGCTTGAGCCTCTTGGTGCCGCCCGGCTGGGGCCTGGCGCACGCGGTCGAGGACCCGGCCAAGGGCCCGCCCTCGGCCCTCGGCAGCTACACCGTCTGGCCGCTGGTCGACAGGCTCCAGGGCGGCAAGCTGCACGTGATGGGGCGCCAGGGCCAGCTCGAGCGGCGGCTCGCGCTCGTGCCGCTCTCCACCAAGCCCGCGACGATGCAGGCCACCCTGGCGCGCACCGACGCCATGCTCAGGGGGGCCGGGCTGGCCTTCCCCGACGACGCGCCGGGACTCTGGTCCTGGTCGAACCCGGACATGGCGAGCTACCTGGCCCATGGCGAGCTCCTGCCCCGGCTCGCCCAGCACCGCGAGGCCTTCGCCGCCGAGCTCACGGCGAGCACGACCCAGCTCGAGCTGCAGCTGGAGACCGGCGCGGGGGACGTCTACCCGGTCGTCTCCGAGGGCCTCGGCTGGGCACATCCCTATGGCGTCGCCTACGGCGGCATGACCGGCGGGGATGGCATCGAGTTCACGCCCGGCGTCGACACCTTGGTCGCGCGCAGCCTCGATGGCTGGCGCGGGCTGCAGCTCCAGCACCGCATGAACACCTCGCGCATGCCCGATGCGCTCTTCCGCCGAGACGGCGAGCCCTCGAAGGTCGAGGACTGGCTCGTCAACGACGGCACCAAGAGCTACGTGCCCTTCTACTTCTACATGCACCCGAACGGCTCCGAGGACCCCTTCGGCTTCCACGAGGCGCCGCTGCACCAGATCGAAGCGGTCGAGGCGAGCGGACTCCAGCCGGAGTACGAGGACCAGCTGCTCGCCTACCAGCACCACGACATCCAGCACCTCGTGCGCTACACGGGTCCCGCGAAGGCGCTCGTCTGGCTGGGCAACGACAGCCTCGCCGCCGACGACCTCGCCCTCCAGGCGGAGCTCTTTCGCCTGAGCTACCACCAGTACGAGAACTCTTTCTACGGCCACGTCCAGGGGACCGGCCTGCTCGCCGACATGCGCGAGGTCGAGACCGATCCCTCGAGCGGCTTCGCCATCGGAAGGGCCGAGGGCTGGGGCATCGATGCGGTGTCGGCCTACTACCAGCTGGCGGGTGACGCGGACCGGGAGCGGCTCATGCCGTGGTTCGGGCAGGTCGCCGACGTGATCGCAGAGGGTCAGGTCGCGTGCAGCGGCAACCTGCAGGCGTCGGTCTACGTCAAGATCCTTGGCGGCAAGTACCGCGGTCGCCAGGTGATCGAGCACGCGATCCTCGACCACGGCCTGCGCAGCATGCAGGCCAGCGTGTTCGCCGGGGCCTTGCCCGCCCTCGCGACGCGGCTCGACGACGTGCTCTCGGCGTCCTACTACGCCATCGCGGCTGACGAAGCCTGGGACCCGGTCGCGGGTGCACCGTACACCCAGACGGCGGTCGGCCCCTTGGCCGCGGACCTGGGGACCTTCTGCGGTGCCCTTCCCGTCGATGGCACTTCCGACTACATCGACGCCTACCAGGCTTGGCCCAGCCTGATCGCTGGCTACCGCTCGACCGGCGACCTGATGTTCCTGCAGAGGGCCGAGTCCATGCACGGAGGGGCCCTGGACGAGGGGTTGCTGGCCGAGGCCGGACTCAACCTAGGAAATCGCACTTCATTGTTCCGTCTAGTCGAGGAAAAGGTCGCAACTCCATGACTGCAAACAAGGAACGCGCATGGGCTTCTTTTCAAGTGAAACGGCCGTATTCCCCAGGAGTATTGTGGATCGCGGTTGGGCCGACGCCCAGAATACCGCGCAACGAGGACCGGCCTCATCCTCACTGCCCCCACCCCCCTTATGTTCCATCGGAACCAAGCCCGCCCAGGGATCCGGTGCATTCGCACCCGAGCCCTCGCCGGCCTCGCCGCAGCGATCAGCATCACGCTCCCCGCTGCGGCCCAAGCCACCCTCTCCTCCCAACCAACGACCCTACCCACGACCTGGATCGGGTCCGGATCCACCGGCAAGGTCGTCGCTTCGATCGAAGTCGACGTGCCCAGCACGCAGACCTACCTGCTGCGGGCGACCGTTCCCATCCCGCCGGGCACCCTGCTCGACGGAGCCGCGACCACCCCCCTGGCGATCCTCGACGAGAACGGCAACGCGCTGGAGACGCAGGTCGAGGTCGTCTCGCGCTACGCCGATCCCAGCGCCGGAGCTTCGGTGGTCGAGCTGCTCGCCAAGGCGACCCGGCCCGTGCCCGCTGGGGCCACCCCCCTGACCTACCTGGTGCGTGAGAACGATGCGCCGCGGCTGCTGCCGCCCTCCTCACCCACCGTAGCGGACTTCCTGGCCGCACCGGACCAGCTGCCGTCGCCGGTCAAGTCGCTGCTGGGCAACAAGGGTCAGGTGCTGCTGGCCGCCAAGGACGCCTTCGACAACATCTATGTCATGGACCTGGTGCACGACCCGCGCTTCGACGCGGGCGCACGCCAGCTCCAGCGCTACGGCAAGGTGCAGTCCGAGTTCCGCCACCACGGCCTGATGCGCCCGCTCAACCCGAGCACCGGCGCGACCGGCACCCTGCCGCACCTCTTCGGAGTGCACGCCTACTTCCGCATCACCGCAGGCGACCCCGTCGTCGAGCTGGACCTGCGCCTGCACAACGGCGCCGACGGCAGCACCGCGGACAACGAGGCCTTGCAGGAGTTCTACTTCACCGAGCTGGCCCTCTTGGTCCCCCAGGGTTGGGTCGCCGGCGCGACCTACACGAACCCCTCGGTCGGCCCGGCCTACCCCTTGGCCCAGTACGACGTCGTCCAGCTGATCGCGCCGACCAGCGACGGCAGCCTGCACTACATGCCCGAGCAGGGCCAGTTCCACCGCCGGGTCATCATCGCGCCCGCGATGGAGAGCGCCCGCGCCATGTCCCACGTCGCGCGCGAAGGCCTCGGCTTCGCGCGTCCGGGTCCGGGTGGCGCTTCGGCGCCGCTGCTCTGGTCCTGGTGGAACAACAGCACCGCCAACTACTTCCCCCAGGCCCACCAGCTCCCGCGGCTCGAGCAGCTCGACAAGGCCAAGCTCGACCATGAGCTGACGACCGCGTTCGACGAGCTCTCCGCACACCTCGCGAACGGCACCGGCATGGGCCTCTATCCGGTCGTCTCCGGCGACCTCGGGTGGGCCCACCCCTACGGCGTCGCCTACGGCGGCATGACCGGGGGCGATGGCATCAACTTCCTGTGGGGCGTCAAGACCCTGGTGAGCGCCTCCCGCGAGGGCTACCGGCGCTTCGAGGTGCTGCACCGGATGAACACCGATCGCATGCCCGACGCCCTGTACCGCAAGGACGGAAGCCCGAGCCGCATCGACGACTGGATCCAGACCAGCACGGTCACCGGCGAGCAGTACACGGACTTCTTCTTCTACATGCACCCGACGGGCTCGAACGACCCCTGGGGCTTCCAGTCCGCGCCGACCTTCCAGAACGAGCACGTCAAGAGCCAAGGGCTCGAGCCCGCCTACGAGGCGGCCCTCGACGCCTACGAGCACTACGACATCCAGCACCTCGTCCGTTACACCGGGCCCGCCAAGGCCCTGGTCTGGATCGGCAACGACTCCTTGGCCAAGGACGACCTGCAGCTGCAGGCCGAGCTCGCCCACCTGAGCTACCACCCCTACGAGAACTCGGCCTACGGCCATGTCCAAGGCACCGGCATGCGCGCCGACATCGAGTACATCCAAGCGCAGCCCGGCCAGGGCTTCCCCTTCGGCCGTGGCGAGGGCTGGTCGATGGACGTCATGGCCGCCGCCTACAGCACGGGTAGCACCGAGTTCCGGACCCGCAAGCTGCCCTGGTTCCAAGCCCTCAGCGACCTGATCGTCGCCGGCCAGGAGCAGTGCAGCGGCTTCCTGCAGGCCGAGGTCTACATCAAGATCCTGGGCGGCAAGTACCGCGGTCGCCAGGTGATCGAAGAGTCGATCGTCCAGCACGCCTCCTTCGGCATGCTGCGCAGCGTCCTCAAGGGCGTCGACCCGACCCGCACCATGCTGCTCGAGGACACCCTGATCGACTCGATCTACGCGCTGATCAGCCCCCAGGCCTGGGACCCGGCCCAGCACGCGCCCTGGTCCCAGACGGCCACCGGTCCGCTGGACCTGGGTCTGGCGCCCTTCTGCAAGACGGTCCCGGCCGATGGCACTTCCGGCGTCACCGACTCCTGGCAGCAGTGGGCCTCCTTGGCCTACGGCCTCCAGCTGACGGGCGATCCGCTGTTCCTCGCCCAAGCCGAGAAGATGCTCGGCATGCCGCTCTTCAGCCTGGCGGTCGACCAGGACCTGACGGCGCTCGGCAACCGCGCCGCCCTGCACGCGATCGTCGAGTTCCTGCTCGACAGCATGTAGTGGCCCCTGGGAGCGGGCACCGCCTCTGCTAGGATTCGTGCCATGACGCCCCCCGAGAGCCCGGTCGCCGCCGCCCCCTCCACCGAGGAGGAGCGGCTGCGACAGCACTACGACATCGAGAAGCACCTCGCGGCGCGCCTGATGGGCGCGTCGTCCGAGGAGCGCCGTGAGCTGTACTCCTCGCTCTACGACGAGCTCTACCGCCGCGTCCCGTGGCACCCCCAGCTGACGCGCAAGGTCGCGCCCGAGGAGCGCGCCCGCATGGTCGCCCACCAGCTCGACGTGGCCCGGCCTTGGATCCGCCCCGGTGCGACCTACCTCGAGCTGGGTCCCGGGGACTGCGCCTTCGCCTTCCTGGCCGCGCGCACGGTCGGTCCGACGGGCCGCGCCATCGGCGTCGACGTCAGCGCCGAGGTCACCCGCCGCGACGATCAGCCCGAGAACTTCGAGCTGGTCCTCTCCGACGGCTCGAGCGTGCCGGTCCCCGAGGGCAGCGTCGACGTCGCGTACTCCAACCAGCTGATGGAGCACCTGCACCCCGAGGACGCCGAGCGCCAGCTGCAGGCCGTCTTCCGCGCCCTCACTCCAGGTGGCGCGTACCTGTGCACGACCCCCAACCGCCTGTCGGGCCCCCACGACGTGTCGCGCGCCTTCAGCGACACGGCCGAAGGCCTGCACCTCCAGGAGTACACCACCGGCGAGCTGGCCGCGGTCTTCCACGCGGTCGGGTTCACGCGCCTGCAGTGCCGCATCGGCCTCAAGGGCCGCTTCCTCACCGTCGGCACCTGGCTGCCGCGGTTGGTCGAAGCGCTGCTGGGGAGCTTGCCCGGTGGCCTGCGCCGCAGCCTCGCCCGCAGCCGCCTCGTCGAAGGCATCATCAACGTCCGCTTGATCGGCCACAAGCCATGAGCTTCCTGCACCTGCCCCTGGCCCTCGTCGGCCTGCTCGCCCCGTCCTCGGTCGCCGACGACGAGTACACCGAGCTCCTGCCCGACGCGCCCCAGCGGGCGCTGATCAGCGTGCTCCAGGAGGAGTACCCGACCTGGCGCATCGAGGTGCCGGGGGATGTCACCGCCATGCGCCTGTGGACCACCGGCGCGACGGACGACCTCGACCTGTACCTCTCCTCGGAGTTCCCCGCCGACCCCGACCTCGACTACGCGGACCGGCAGGGTCTCGGCATCTGGCTCGACGAGGAGCTCTTGATCACCGTGTCCGATGCGGTCCCGCTCTATGAAGGCCAGTGGTTCGTGACCCTCGCGCCGGGCCAGGCCTCCCTCGAGCCGGATCGGGTCACCTCGATCCGCGCGACCCTGCACGTGGAGTTTCCCGAGCCCGTCCAGGCGACCCTGCCGCCCGATGAGCTCGTCGACCTGACCATCACCCGGGACCACGGCCTGCGGGCGGTGCTCGCGCTGCCCGAGGACTTCGCGCCCCCGAAGAGCAGCACCTGGAGGATCGAGCTCTACTGCCCGAACGGGGACGCCGACCTCTTGGTCGGGCCGCGCCCCATCAGCAACGCGCTCTACTACCCCTACAACACCTCGAGCAGCACGATCGGCTACGAAGAGGTCACCTTCCGCGGCCACCAGGCCCGAAACCTACAGGTGCACGCCTTCGGCCTGCCCGAGTACGACTACCTCGAGTCCCTCGACCTGCGCCTGCGCCTGAGCGAGGTCGTCGAGGGCTCGCGGCCGCCGAGCATCCTGCCGCCGCTGGTGCTGCCGCCTTCCGGCGGCGACGCGCGCGCCAAGGCCCTCGCCGGCACGGTGGCGATCTTCGGCAACCTCGGCGCGGGGACCGGCACCCTGCTGTCGGAGACGGGCCTGGTCGTGACCAACGCCCACGTCGTCGTCAGCCCCCAGGCCCAGGCGCCCCTGAGCGGCCTGCCCAAGCGCTTCAGCCGCGGCTACTACGCGGGCTTCAACGACGACCCGCGGCTGCCGGCGAGCCCCGACGTGAGCCTCGAGCTGCTCGACTACCGCGAGGACCTCGACCTGGCGCTGCTGGCGATCACCGGCACCCTCGACGGGCACCCGCTGCCGGAGGGCGCGCGCTTCCCTGCCATCGAGCTCGGCTCCACCACCGAGATCCAGCTGGGCGACGAGCTGTTCGCCCTCGGGTACCCGATGACAGGTGGCGACTCGAGCATGACCACGATCAGCCTGACGCGTGGCATCTGCTCGGGCTTCGCCGAGTCCCTCGAGGGCCCCTCGATCAAGACCGATGCCGGCATCCACTCGGGCATCTCCGGCGGCGCCCTGCTCGACAGCAGCTGGCGCTTGATCGGTGTGCCCAGCGCCACGATCACCGACACGAACTTCGCCGGCGGCCTCGGCTTCGCGATCCCCGTCGAGAGCTTCCCCGCCAGCTGGCGCGAGCTCGCCCT
The DNA here is from genome assembly GCA_029212845.1 of Planctomycetota bacterium. Taxonomy (GTDB): domain Bacteria; phylum Planctomycetota; class UBA1135; order UBA1135; genus JARGPD01. The sequence continues at coordinate 15,523 of JARGPD010000009.1, read as the reverse complement.
GCGGCCCCAGCTCGACGACTTGCGCGACGCACTCCGGCGCCCGGCCGGCTCCCACGAGCCCCTAGCTGTGGGCGGCCTGGACCGCATCTCCTGGTCCCTGATCCGCGCCGACGTGCGCGCACTGATCCAGGCAGGCGCCGGGTCCCATGAGGTGACGGAGCTCGAGGCGCGCCTCTCGAGCCGCGCGCACGACGCCGTGCCGGCCTTGCTCAACGGGCTCGAAGGACTCGACCTCGACGACCCCAAGGACAGGGCAGCGGGCGCACGCTGCCTGGGGCTGCTGCTGCGCTTGACCCACGACGAGCGGTCCGCGGGCACCGGCGATGCCGCGGCGATGCGAGCGACCCTGGAGCAGCTCGCGGAGGCCTGGGAGCGCGTGCAGGAAGATCCGACCCGCTGGATCGAGCTGGCCCGCCTGGACCAGCCCGGCCACGCGTCCGAGCGGGCGCGCTTCGATGCCCTGCTCACTGCGCGTCCAAGCAGAACGCGCTAGGGCCGCTCAGACCTGGCGGTCGCGTCCTGCCCAGTAGGGTGCGCGCAGCTCGGCCTTCTTGAGCTTGCCGCTGGGCGTGCGCGGCAGGCCGTCGACGAACTCCACGGCCGAGGGCACCTTGAAGTCCGCCAGGTGGGCCCGGCAGTGCGCGAAGAGCGCGCGCTTGCGCAGGGCCTCTCCGGTCTGGTCCGGGGTGCGCACGACCAGGGCCAAGACGCGCTCGCCCCAGCGGTCGTCGGGCACGCCGATCACGGCCGCTTCGCGCACGCCGGGGCAGGCGGCGAGCACGCCCTCGAGCTCGGCCGGGTAGATGTTCTCCCCCGCCGAGATGATCATGTCCTTGATGCGGTCGCGGAGGAAGAGGTAGCCGCGCTGGTCGAGGTAGCCCGCGTCGCCGGTGTGCACCCAGCCGTCGACGAGGGTCGCGGCCGTGGCCTCGGGCAGCTTCCAGTAGCCGACCATGTTGGCTGGCGAGAGGATGCAGACCTCGCCGACCTCGCCCGGTGGCAGCGCTTGCCCGGCGCGGTCGAGGACCTTGAGCTGCACCCCGGGGTAGGCTCGTCCGGCGGCCAGGAGCAGCCTGTCCTCGAGGTGGTCCTCGGCGCGCAGGCAGACGGCGGTGTTGCCGGTCTCGGTCAGGCCGTAGATCTGCACGAGGTCGCAGCCGAAGACCGCGCGGCTGCGCTCCTGCAGCACCTTGGGGATCGGCGCACCACCATAGACGAGGTGCGCCAGGCTAGACCAGTCGACGGCTTCGGCGCCGGGCTCGTCCAGGGTCAGCTGGATCATCGCCGGCACCATGCAGACCTTGGTGATCCTGTGGCGCGGCACGAGGGTGTGCACCTCGGGCGGTCGGAAGCTGGGCATCACGACGCCCGTGGCGCCCGCTCCGAGCGCCGTCAACGCCCACCACAGGCCGCCGATGTGGAAGCTCGGGATGTTGAACAGGGTCACGTCTTCGGCGCTCCAGCCGATCCAGTCGTCACCGGCGGCTCGCATGCTGGCGACCACCCCGAAGAAGCTGCGGTTGGCCAGGCGCACGCCCTTGGGGCGACCGGTCGTACCGCTGGTGTACAGCTGGGCGAAGACGTCCTCGGGGCCTGCTTCGAGGAGCGGATCGGCGTCCACTTGCTGGCCGACCCAGTCGTCGAAGTCCACGGGAGCCTCGCCGCCGGCTGGGCCCCTGCCGAGCTCGACCACGAGCCGGAGCCCTTCGAGAAGGGCCTCGTCAGCCAAGAGTCGCTCGGCGCGCGGCCCATCGAGGAAGAGCGCTTCCACCTCGCCGTCTTCGAGGATGTAGCGCACCTCGGGGCCGACCAGGCGGGGGTTGATCCCGGTGAAGACGCAGCCGGCCTTCGCGATTCCGAAGATCAGCTCGAAGGTCTCGAGCGAGTCCTCGGCGAAGAGCGCCACCCGCGCGCCGGGACCAAGGCCGGCCGCGATCAAGCCCTGGGCGATGGCGCTCGAGCGCCGGTCCAGCTCGGCGAAGGTGCGCGCCCTTCCCCCCATCACCAGGGCGCTCGCGTCCGGGCGCAGGCCCGCGTGCAACCTCGGGATCTCTGCGACGACGTGTCCGGCGAGGGGCGCAGCCTCGCTATCGATTTGCTCCGACATGACGCGACAGTAGGTGCCAAGCGGGCCGCGCCTGTCGAGCAAAAACCGGCGTGCGGACCGTGACCCACGGGCCGCAGGTTACTAGCGCCGATGCTTGCATCGGCGAGCCTCCACCCCGCCCAGTTCTCCTAGCCACGATGCTCGTCCTGCCACTATCCTGGGTTGGTCCCCCCGAGCCCCCGTTCCACGTCGAGGCCTCCTCCCCATGAACCCGATCGGCTCCCCTCCCTCATCGACCCTCGCCGACTTCGAGGTGACCCTGCCCGCCGACGATGACATCGGCGTGCGCATCGCTGGACTCGACGCACGAACCCTCACCGCGGGACAAGCGGCCGAGGTGCGCGCGCTCGTGTACGAGCACAAGCTCGTCGTCTTCGAAGGCCAGGACCTGCTCGACGCGGAGTACATCGACCTGGCGCGAGTCCTGGGCACGCCCCAGGTCTACTTCCAGCACAACTACCACCACCCCGACCACCCCGAGATCTTCGTCTCGTCGAACCTGCCGTTCCGCGGCCAGAAGATCGGCGTGGCGGGCACCGGCGCCTACTGGCACAGCGACTGCAGCTTCTTCACCGAGCCGCTGAGCTTGACCATGATCACGCCGCGCGTGATGCCCGAGAACCCGCGCACGACCCTCTACCTGGACCTCGCCCGGGCCTTCGAGGCGCTGCCCGAGCACTTGGCCCAGCGGCTCTTGGGTCTGCGCTCGATCCACGAGGCCAAGTGGCGCTACAAGGTGCAGCCCTGCGACGTGGACAAGTCCTTGACCGAGCTGCTCGAGGCCTTCGACGCGCTGGCCCCGGCGGTCACCCACCCGGCGGTGATCGACCACCCGGTGAACGGCCGCAGGTGCCTTTACCTCTCCAGCGGCTTCACCGTCGGCTTCGAAGGCCTGCCCGCGGAGGAGAGCCGCACCCTCCTGGCCGAGGTGCTCGCCCTGATGGAGCGTAAGGAGTTCATCCACGAGCACCGCTGGGCTGCCGGCGAGGTGACCCTGTGGGACAACCGCCAGCTCAACCACTGCGCCGGCGACAAGCACGAGAACGACCACTCGACCTCCTACCGCATCGGTGTGTACGACGAGCTCGAGTTCTACACGAACCAGCCCGCCGGCAGGCTCCTCGCTTGAGCGCCTCGAAGCAGGTCGATGCCACGCTGCTCGCGCGGGTCCTCGAGCCTTACAAGCCCAAGTGTCGCTACCTCCTGAGCGCGCGCTGTGAGCTGCCCGAGGACGGCGCCGACCACCTCGTGCGGCTCGTCGGCGAGCTCGGCATCGAGGAGTCCTGCTACATCGAGGACACGGGCCACTTCAACGCCGTCGAGTTCAACATCAGCTACAACCAGCTGATCTACACCCTGCTCGGGCACTGCGTGACCAACGCGCTGCTCGAGGACCTCGCTGACATGAACCTCGCCGAGTACTTCCAGCGGCAGCTCCCCGACGTGCTGATCCATCGCTTCAGCAGCAAGTTCCGCCGGCCGATGGCGGCGCGTGCCTACCGCGGCCAGGTCGAGATCAACGAGACCGCCAACCGCGGTCGCTTCGTGCTGGTCAAGACCACGGTCAGCTTCGAGGACGACGCCGGCGGCAACAGCTCCGGCGAGGTCGACCTAGCGATCTTGCGTCGTCCGCTCGAGGACGGCGGCGGCCAGTGAGCCCCGACAAGCAGCTGGTCGAGGAGCTGGAGCGTGCCGCGCCAGGGGAAGCGCGCAGGCTCCTGCTCGCGGCGATCCTGGACTGGACCGTGGCCTTCCTGGGCTTCGACGAGGACGAGGTGATCGCGCCCGACGACGGCTTCCTCGACCTCGGCTTCGACTCCCTGCGGGCAGTCGACTTCAAGGTGCTCGTCGAAGAGCGCCTGGGGCTCGAGCTCTCGGCCACGGTGCTGTTCGACTGCGCCACGCCGGACGCCCTGGTGGACTACCTCGTCAGCGTGCGCAGCGGCCAAGGCCGGGTGCGCAGCTCCTTTGCCGAGCCCGCGCGGCTGGAGGACCTTCCGGCCGACCTGGAGGGCCTGCCGGTCGCGGAGCTGGCAGGCCTGCTGCGCCGCGAGCGGGCGCGCCTGCGCTCCATGGAGGACGCCCAGAGCGAGCCCCTCGCGATCGTCGCCATGGCCTGCCGCTTCCCCGGTGGCGCCGACTCCCCCGAGTCCTATTGGGCGGCGCTCGAGGCTGGGCGCGACGCGATCCAGGAGGTGCCGCCCTCGCGCTGGGACATCGACGCCTACTTCGATCCGGACCCCGAGGCCCCGGGCCGCATGTACACACGCTGGGGCGGCTTCGTCGACGGGCTCGAGCACTTCGACGCGAGCTTCTTCGGCATCAGCCCGCGCGAGGCGCGCGAGCTCGACCCGGCCCAGCGGCTGCTGCTCGAGGTCACCTGGGAGGCCCTCGAGCGCGGCGGCATCGCGCCCGGTAGCCTGGCCGGAAGCCCGACCGGCGTCTTCGTCGGCACGCGCGGTGCCGACTACTTCCAGGGCCAGACCAACTGGGCGCCCGAGGACGCCGGACGCTACTACGCCACCGGCAACTCGGCCAGCACCCTGGCAGGACGCCTGTCCTACCTGCTCGACCTGACCGGCCCGTGCTTCGCCCTCGACACGGCCTGCTCCTCGAGCCTGGTCGCCCTGCACGAGGCCACCCTGAGCCTGCGCCGGGGCGAGTGCAGCGCGGCGATCGTGGGCGGCGTCAACGTGCTGCTCGATCCCTTCGGCACGATCGCGATCTGCAAGGCTTCGATGTTGAGCCCGGACGGTCGCTGCAAGGCCTTCGATGCTGCCGCCGACGGCTACGTGCGCAGCGAGGGCTGCGGGGTCGTGGTGCTCAAGCGCCTGTCCCGGGCCCAGGCCGACGGCGATCGGGTGCTGGCCCTCGTGCGCGGCTCGGCGATCAACCAGGACGGCGGCGGTGCCGGCCTGACGGTCCCCAGCAGCAGCGCCCAGGAGGCGGTCATCCTGGGCGCCCTCGCCAACGCCCACCTGGACCCGGACGCGATCGACTTCATCGAGGCCCACGGCACGGGCACCAGCCTCGGCGACCCGATCGAGGTGGCCGCCCTCGACGCGGTCTTCGGCACCGGGACGCGCCAGGGCCCGCTCGCCCTCGGGACGGTCAAGACCCACGTCGGTCACCTCGAGCCGGCCGCGGGCATGGCCGGCTTGATCCGCGTGGTGCTGTCCCTGCAGCACAGCCGCATCAGCCCGAACCTGCACTTCCACGAGCCCAACCCGCACATCCCCTGGGACCGCACGGTCGTCTCGGTCGTCGACGCCGAGCACCCCTGGCCGGCGACCCAAGGACGCCCGCGCCGCGCCGGCGTCAACAGCTTCGGCTTCAGCGGCACCAACGCTCACGTGGTCCTGGAGGAGGCGCCAACCGAGCCGGGCACGCTGGCAAGGCCCGGCGCGACCTTCGAGGTCGCCAGCGCCCAAGGCATCCAGTCCCAGCTCGAGCTGCTGCCCCTCTCGGCCAAGAGCGCGCCGGCCCTGGCCGCCCTGCGCGAGCGCTACGTCGCGCACCTCGGGCGCCCCGACGTCAACCTCGCCGACTTCGCCCGCAGCATCGGCGAGGGTCGCGACCACCACGCCTTCCGCGCCGCGGTGCTGGCCTCCACCACCACCGAAGCCCGCGAGGCCCTCGCCGCCCTGACGCCCGAGCAGCTGGCCCACCGGGCGCCCTCGGCCCCGCCGCGCATCGCGTTCCTGTTCACCGGCCAGGGCAGCCAGTACGCGGGCATGGGCGCCGAGCTCTACGCCACCAGCCCGGTCTTCCGCGAGGCCTTCGACGAGGCCGCCGCCGCGGTGGCGCGCTACGCGGACCTGGACCTCGCGGCGGTCGCCTTCACCGAGCACCCGAAGCTGCACGAGACCGACCACACCCAGCCGGCCCTGTTCGCCATCGCCCACGCCCTCGTGCGCCTGTGGTCCTCCTTCGGCGTCGAGCCCGCCTGGGTCCTCGGCCACTCGATCGGCGAGCTCGCGGCCGCCACCACCGCAGGCGTGCTGACCCTCGACGAGGGCGCGCGCCTGGCCGTCGCCCGCGGTCGCCTGATGGTCGAGCTGACCGAACCCGGCGCCATGCTGGCGGTGCTCGCGGCCCCCGAGGTGGTCGAGCCCCTGTGCGCCGAGGTCTCGCCCGCGCTCGTCATCGCCGCCCACAACTGTGACGCGCGCTTGAGCGTCGCCGGACCGCCCGAGGCCATCGAGCGCCTGGCCGAGCTGCTGGCCGAGCGCGGCGAGCGCGCCGAGCGGCTGAGCGTGACGCGCGCCTTCCACTCGCCGATGATGGAGCCCATGCTGGCGGCCCTCGGCGAAGTCACGAAGGAGCTGCGAGCGCAGCCGCCGCGCCTCGGCTTCTTCTCGACGGTCGACGCCCAGGTGCACTTCGGTCCCGACTGCGGGCTCTTGCAGCCGACCTACTGGACCGAGCAGGTGCGCCAGCCCGTGCGCTTCCACGAGGCCATGCGCGCCCTCGACCAGAAGGGCTGCGACGTCTACCTCGAGATCGGTCCCGCGCCGCATCTCTTGGGCCTCGCCCGGCGCTTCCTGCCGGACGAGGGGCGCCAATTCCTGCCCAGCATGCGTCCGCGCAAGGAGGCCTGGGCCGAGCTGCTCGGCAGCCTGGCCAGCCTCTACCGAGCGGGCGCCGAGCTGACCTTTGGTCGCGCCGCGATGACCACCCCAGGGTCCCGCGGCCTAGCACCGACCTACCCCTTCCAGCGCAGCCGCTTCTGGCTCGACGGCCGCCGCGGCCTGGCGGCAGGTCCCAGCGCCGGGGGCACCGGGATGCCCGGCCTGCGGCTGGACCTCGCGCGGCTCGAGCCCGACGAGCACCTGTTCTCCACCTGCCTTGCGGTTGCGGCCGACGATCCGCTCGTCGACCACCAGGTGCTCGGGCGGCCGCTGTTCCCCGCGGCGGGCCACGTGGCCCTGGCCCTCGCCGCCGCGGCCGCGGTCGATGCCGGGCGGCCGCTCTGCATGGACTCGCTCGAGCTGCACGGGGCCCTGGTGCTGGCCCCCGGAGGCACGAGCTTCGAGACCCATGTGGGCCCGGCCAAGGAGGGCAGCCGCGAGCTCTCGATCCACGCGCGCCCGAGCGATACGTCCCTGGGCACCGGGTCCTGGCAGGCCTGCGCCCGGGCCCGGCTGCGGTCCGGCCAGGTCGGGAGCCTGGCGCTCGCGAGCGAGCCCACGCGGGCCGAGCTGGAGCAGCGCTGCCCCGAGCCCGTGGACTGCGCCGCCACCTACGCCAAGCTCCTTGCTGCCGGGCTCGAGTACGGTCCGCGGTTCCGCGGCCTGCAAGAGCTGCGGCTGGGCGACGGCGAGTGCCTGGCCCGGGTCCAGGGTGCCCAGGGTCTTGGTGCGGCGATCGACCCGGCGGTGCTCGACGCCTGCTTCCAGGCCGCCGGCGCGCTCGTGCCCGAGGCCTTGGGTGGCCGGCCCTGCCTGCCGATCGCGATCGCTCGCTTCGAGCTGTTCGGCGAGCTGCGTGGTGAGGTCCATGCCCACCTGCGCCTGGCGCGCCACACCGAACGCCTCGTGGTGATCGACCTGACGGTGACCGGGCCGGACGGCGAGCTGCGCGCGCGCTGCGAAGGCCTGCAGCTCTTGGCCACCGACCGCGCGACCCTGCTGGCGGCCGGCGACCCCCTGGCCGGGCTGGCCTTCGTGCGCCGCTGGATCGGCGCGCCCGTCGGGGAAGCGAGCAGCCCGCTCGAGGAGCGTCGCGTGCTCTTGCTTGGCGAGCCGAGCTTGGTGCTCGAGCAGCTGCACTCCCAGCTCGAGGCCGGCGGCATGGCCGTCGTCGTGGTGACTCCAGGAGCGGGGGAAGCCAGGCGATCCGCGGATCCTCGCTCGCTCCCGGCCTCCGCAACCGCGCTCGCCGCTGCCCTCGAGTCCCGGGTCACGGACCTGGTCGACCTCACCTGGCTCTCGCCCGGCGGCACCGACCACGAGGCACGCCTGGCGCCGCGCCTCGAGCGCCTCCTGGCCTGCGTTCAAGCAGCTAGCGCGACGCGCCCGCGCCTGTGGGTCGTCACCCGGGGCGCCGCTGCGGGCATGGCCGGCTGCGACGATCCCGCTGGCACCGCGGCCTGGGGCTTCCTGCGCACCCTGACCCTGGAGGAGCCCGGCATGGCCCCCACCGCGGTCGACCTCGACCCGGTGCGCCACACGCCCGACGAGGACGCTGGCTTCCTGGTGGCCGAGCTCGGTGCCGCCGGTCCCGAGCGCGAGGTCGCCAGCCGCGAGTCGCGCCGCCTGGTGGCCCGCCTCGTGCCCGGCACCGCTCCCGACGCTGGGCTGACCCCGCCCACCAAGGGGCCCTCCCGCCTGGCCATCGGTGAGTACGGCAGCCTCGAGAATCTCCAGCTCGTGGGCACCGAGGTCACCGCCCCGGGGCCTGGCGAGGTCACCCTCGCGGTCGAGGCGGCCGCGCTCAACTTCAAGGACGTGCTGTTCGCCCTCGGCATGCTCGTCGAGCACACGGGCATCACGCGCGCCCTCGAGCAGCCCCTGGGCCTCGAGTGCGCCGGCCGCATCGTCGCCCTGGGACCGGACGCGCCCGCGCACCTCGAGCTCGGCCAGGCGGTGCTCGCCGCGAGCCCAGGCGCCATGGCCAGCCACCTCAACGTACCTGCCCACGCCCTCGCCCCCATGCCGGCCAACCTGAGCTTCGCCCAGGCCGCCGGCCTGCCGACGGTGTTCCTCACGGTGCTGCACGCCCTCGAGGACGTGGCCCGCCTGCAGGGCGGCGAGACGCTGCTGGTGCATGCGGCCGCGGGTGGTGTCGGCCAAGCCGCGATCCAGGTCGCACGCCGCCGCGGTGCGCGCGTGTTCGCCACGGCTAGCCGGGGCAAGTGGGACTTCCTCGCCGGCCAGGGCATCGAGCAGGTCTTCGACTCGCGCTCGACCGACTACGCCGCGGCGGTGCTCGCGGCCACCGACGGCCGCGGGGTCGACGTGGTGCTTGACAGCCTCGGTGGCGTTCACGTGGAGGCTAGCCTGGCCTGCTTGGCCGAGGCCGGTCGCTTCGTCGAGCTCGGCAAGCTCGAGACCTGGGAGCCCGAGCAGGTCGCGGCCAAGCGCGCCGACGTGGAGTACGCGCGCTTCGACATGGCCGACGTGCTGGGCGCAGACCCGGCGCTCTTCGCTGAGCTGCTTGGTCGCCTGGTGCGCGGCTTCGCCGAGGGCGAGCTCTTGCCGCCGCCGACGCGCAGCTTCGACCTGGCCGAGGCCGGTGAGGCCTTCCGCGACCTGGCCCGGGCGCGCAACCTGGGCAAGCTCGTGCTGCGCTTCCCGCGCCAGGTGGAACGCGGCGCGCCCGTCTCGTCAGCCGGGGCCTACCTGATCACCGGTGGCCTCGGGGCGCTCGGCCTGCACCTGGCCGAGCGCTGGCTCGAGCTCGGCGCCGGCGAGGTGCTCCTGCTCTCGCGCAGCGCGCCCACGGCCGAGACCGCGGCGCGCATCGAGGCCCTGTGCGCGGCCCACCCCACCGCGCGCCTGACCAGCTTCCCTGGGGACGTGACCCAGCCCGAAGAGCTCGACGCGGCGATCGCCAGCCTCGAGCTGCCCCTCCGCGGCGTCGCCCACGCGGCTGGCTTCCTCGACGACGCCCTGGTCGGGGACCTCGACGCCGAGCGCCTCGCGCGGGTGGTCCGGCCGAAGTGGGCCGGGGCCTGGAACCTGCACCGAGCGACCTCGGGCCTCGACCACTTCCTGTGCTTCTCGTCGATGACCGCGATGGTCGGCGCGGCGGGCCAGGCCAACTACGCGGCGGCCAACGCGGCCCTCGATGGCTTCGCCGCTTGGCGCCGGGCGCGTGGGCTGGCGGCCACGAGCATCGCCTGGGGGCCCTGGTCCGGCGGCGGCATGGCGACGCGCACGGGCGGCTCCGAGGCCCTCGACCAGGCGGGCATCGGCGCCCTCTCGCCCAAGGTCGGCCTCGACGCGCTCGTGGGGCTGCTCGACGCCGTGCACCACGCGCCGGTGGTCGGCCTGCTCGCGGTGGACTGGCCGCGCTACCTGGCCCGTCGTGCCAGCGAGCCGCTCTTCGAGCAGCTGGGCGCGCGCTCCGTCGAGGCGCGCCCGAAGGCCAGCGAGCTGGACCTCACAAGCCTGCCGGTCGAGCAGCGCGAGCCGGCGGTGCGCGCCCTCTTGACCGAAGAGCTCGCCGCGGTACTGGGCTTCGGCTCGGGCGCCGAGCTCGACACCACCCTGCCGTTCACCGACCTGGGCATCGACTCGCTCCTGGCGGTCGACATGCGCAACCGGCTCGAGGCCGCCTTCGCCACCGAGCTGCCGGTCACCCTGCTGTTCGACTTCCCCAACCTCGACGCGCTCATCGCTCACCTGGTGGGCGCCTTGGACCAGGCTAGAGGCCCCGGGACTGCCACGCCCCTGGGCGGCGACGAGGCGGCTCTCCTGGCCGAGATCGAGTCCCTCAGCGACGAGGAGGTCGAGCGCCTCCTGGCCGAAGACCCAAGCGCCGCGCACGAGGGACGTGGCTAAGCCACCGCTCTCTGCCGCCCGGGCCGAGCTCCTGCGCCGGCGCCTGGCCCAGCAGCGCGCCGAGTCAGCGGCAGACGGTCCGCTGACCTACTCCCAGGAGCGCTTCTGGTTCCTCGACCAGCTGCAGCCGGGCAGCGCCGAGAACCACATCACCGTGCTCGTGCGCCTGCGCGGCGCCCTGGCGACGGACGCCCTCGAGCGCGCTCTGGTCGAGCTCGGCCGCCGCCACGCAGCCCTGCGCGCCTGCTTCCCGGCCCAGCAGGGACGTGCGCGCCTGGTGGTCCGCGACGGGCTCCAGCTGGTGCTCGAGCGTCGCCGCTTGGCAGCCCGGGCTGGCGCCGAGGAGCCAGGGCTCGAGGCCCTGTGCCGGGAGCTCCACGCGCGCCCCTTCGACCTGGAGACGGGACCCCTCTGGCGCGCGACCCTGGTGCGCCTCGCTCGCCAGGACCACGCGCTCGTGTTCACCATGCACCACATCGTCACGGACGGCTGGTCCATGGGGGTCCTGTCCAAGGACTTCGCCGGCCTGTACCGCGCCTTCCGGCGTGGCGAGCCCCTGCCGCCGGTGCCGGAGGCCGGGCGTCCCGAGCGCCTCTTCGACCTGGCCCGGGACGAGCGGCGGCGGCTCCAGGGTGAGCACCTCGCCCAGCTGGTGGAGCACTGGCGCGCGCGCCTCGCCGGCGCACCCGCAGGGGTCGAGCTGCCCCTCGACCGCACGCCTCCCGAGCTGTTCGAACCCCTCGGCGCCACGCGCCACCAGCACCTCGACGCGGGCACCAGCGCGCAGCTCGCCGCCACGGCGAGGGAGCTCGGGGCCACGCCCTACCAGCTGCTGCTGGCCCTCTTCGGCGCGCACCTCGCGCGGCTGTCCGGCGCCGCGAACACCGGGGACCTGGTCCTCGGCAGCTCCTACGCGGGGCGCGATCGGCCCGGCACCCAAGGGCTGGTCAGCGCCCTGGTCAACACCCTCGCCCTGCGCCTGCAGCCCGACCTGACCGGGAACCTCGGCAGCCTCGTCGAGGCCTGTCGCGAGGTGCTGCGCGAGGCCACGCAGCATGCCGAGCTGCCCTTCGAGAAGCTCGTGCAGGAGCTCGCCCCCGCGCGAGATCCGCGCAGCACGCCGCTGTTCAACGTCTTCTTCGACCTGGTGGTCGCCCACGAGATGCCGGACTGGGACGGGCTCGAGGCCAGCGAGCAGCGCCCGGACCTCGGTGCGGCGCCCTTCGACCTGGCCCTGGCCGTCGACCTCGGGGGTGAGCGCTACCGGCTCGCCTGGCAGTACCGCACGTCGCTGTTCGACGGGACCACGATCGACGCCCTCCACGCCAGCTTCTCCACCTTCATCAACGCGGTCCTCGAGGATCCGAGCGCGCCGCTCCTGGCCGCGCCGCTCGTGGAGCCCGCCCTCGCCGCACGCCTGGCCCTGCCCACGGCAAGTCCCGGCAAGGGCGGTGGCTTCGAGCCCGTCGGCGCGACCTTCGCGACCGCCGCTCGCCGGCACGGGGCGCGCACGGCCCTCGTCGACGACGGCCAGCGGTGGACCTACGCTGGGCTCGAGCGCGCCACCGCGGGCCTGGCCTGCGCGCTGCACGCGCGGCTCGGCGGCCCCGGACCGGGCT
>JARGPD010000009.1:2640-3280 GCA_029212845.1 Planctomycetota bacterium | reverse complement strand
GCGGCCGCTCCGCCGGCGCCGTGCTCGCGACCCTCGCGGTCTGGCGCGCGGGCCTGGCCTACGTGCCACTCGACCCGGCCGACTCCCCCGAGCGGCGCGCAGCAGCCCTGGACGACCTGCGCCACCTGACCGGCGGCCGGCCGGCGACCGTGCTGCACGTGGACTCCGCGCCCGAGCTCCCCGGGGGCACCCCGACGATCGCGCTCGAGGAGCTGCTCGCCGAGCTCGAGGCCGAAGCGAGCGGTGCGGCAGCGCCGCCACCCGAGCTGCCGGCGGTCGCGCCCGAGGACCTCGCCTACGTCCTCTTCACCTCGGGCTCCACCGGCCGGCCGAAGGGCGTCCGCGTGCCCCACCGCGCCCTGGCCAACCACGTCGCCTGGGGCCGCGCCGCCTTCGGCTTCACACCCGAGGACCGCTTCCTTCTGCGCACGCCCCTGGGCTTCGACGCCTCGATCTGGGAGCTGGTGCACCCCCTCGCCGCGGGCGCGACCTTGGTGGTCGCATCGGCCGAAACCGGGCGCGACGGGCACGACCTCCTGGCGCTCGCCGCAGCCGAGTCGATCACCGTCGTGCAGACCGTCCCGTCGATCCTGCGCGCTTGGCTCGCCGAGCCCGGCTTCGACCGCCAGGCCCGCCGGCG
>JARGPD010000009.1:0-2630 GCA_029212845.1 Planctomycetota bacterium | reverse complement strand
CCACCTGATCTGCGCCGGCGAGGCCCTGCCCCACAGCCTCGCCGCCGAGGTGCTCGGCCGCTGGCAGGCGGTCGGCTCCGGGGCGCAGCTGCACAACCTCTACGGCCCGACCGAGGCCGCCATCGACGCGACCTGGGAGACGGTCGGCCTGGATCCCGGTGGGCGCAGCTCGGTGCCCATCGGTCGTCCGATCCACGGCGCGGCGGCGGTGGTGGTCGATGGAGGCCTGCAGCCGGTGCCCGTCGGCGTGGCTGGCGAGCTCTTGATCGGGGGGGCCGGGCTGGCCCTCGGCTACCTCGACGGGCCGGGGTTCGCTGGGCGCACCGAGGCGGCCTTCGTCGAGCTCGAGCTGGGCGGCCGGCGTCGGCGCTGGTACCGGACCGGCGACCGGGTGCGGCGCCTTGCGGACGGTCGCTTCGAGGCCCTCGGCCGCGCCGACGGGCAGGTCAAGGTGCGCGGCCACCGCATCGAGCTGGGCGAGGTCGAGGCCTCGCTCCTGGCCTCCCAGGCGGTGACCGCCGCAGCGGTCGTGGCCCACACCGACACCCACTCCGGCACGCGCCTCGTAGCCTTCGTCGTCGGTGGTCCACCCAGCGACGAGCTGCTCGCACGGCTGCCGGACACCATGCGGCCGGCGCGCTGGGTGCAGCTGGACGCCCTGCCCCTGACGACCTCGGAGAAGGTCGACCGGCGCCGCCTCTCCGAGCTCGCGGCGCTCGAGCTCGGGTCCAGCCCTAGGACCGGCCGGTCCCCCGGGACGCCGACCGAAGACCTACTGGCCACCGAGCTGGCGCGCCTCCTGGACGTCGCCGCCGTGCCCGTGGACGCCGACTTCTTCGCCCTCGGGGGACACTCCCTCTTGGCCACGCGCCTGCTCGCCTTCGCGCGCGAAGCCAAGGGTGCTGCGCCGCCCCTGCGCCGCTTCCTGGCCCAGCCCACCGTGGCCGCGCTCGCCCGCGAGGTCGATGCCTTGGCCGCGACCCCAGCAGCTGCAGCTGGGCCCGCCGACGCCACCGGGCCCACGCCCCCCTCGCGCGCCCAGGAGCGACTCTGGATCCTGCACCAGCGCCAGCCGGGCAGCACCTACAACATGCCCGGTGCCCTGCGCCTCTGCGGGCCCCTCGATGCCACGGCCTTGTCCTCGGCCGTCGACGCCCTCGTGGCGCGGCAGCGCGTCCTGTTGACGAACTTCGTCCCCACCCCGGCGGGCGCGCCCTTCCCCGTGCAGGTCGTCGAGCGCAGCGCACCGCCCAGGCTCGAGCTCGTCGAAGCGCGACCCGGCACAGACCCCGCGCGCCTCTTCGAGCGCGAGCTTGCGGCCGAGGACGCGCGCGTGTTCGACCTGGAAGTGGACCCGCTGCTGGTCCTGCGGCTCTTCCGCCTGGCCCCCGACGAGCACCTCTTGGTCTTCAACCTGCACCACATCCTCGGGGACGGCTGGTCCCTCGGCGTCTTCGGTGCCGAGCTCGGGGCGCTCTACGAGCAGCACCTAAGGAGCACGCGCTCGGGTGGCGCGGGCCGTCCGCGCGAGGCCCTGCCGCCCCTCGAGACGTCCTTCGCGGACCTGGCCCGGCGCGAGCGTGCCGAGTCGAGCGAGGATCCCGGGACCACCCTGGCTCTCGTTGCCTGGCGCCAGCACCTGGCCGGCTGCCCGGCCCTCGACGCCCCCCTGGACCTGCCCGCGGCGCGCCCCCCCGGACCACCGAGCGGCCGCGGGGCCGAGCTCGTGCGCAGGCTGCCCGCCGCCCTGGCGGCCGACCTGGGCGAGCTCGCCAGGCGTGAAGCCCTGGGCCTGCATGGGCTCCTGCTCGCCACCTGGGGCCTGCTGCTGGCGCGGCTCTGTGGCGCGGAAGACCTGTGCGTGGGCATGGCCGTGGCGCGTCGGGACGCGCCCGGAGCCGAGGCCTTGGTCGGCTTCTTCGTCAGCGCCCTGCCCGTGCGCCTGGACCTGTCGGGAGGCCCGGGACTCGCAGAGCTCGCACGGCGCACGAGCGCCGCCCGCAGCTTCGCCCTGGACCACGCCGAGGTCGGGCTGGACGAGCTGGTCGCGCACCTCGCCGACGCGGGCGAGCTCGTGCTGGACCCGCGCACCACGCCGCTCTTCCAGGCCGGCTTCGACCACGCGCCGGTCGAGGCTCCGCTCTTGAACCTGGAAGGCCTCGAGGTCGAGCAGGTCGAGCACCACCCCGGCAGCGCCAAGCTCGAGCTCGGCCTGCGAGTCGAGCAGACCGGCGCCGACTTGTGCCTGCGGCTGGAGTACGCGACGGACCTGTTCGAGGAGCGCGTGCTGGTGGCCTGGCTCGACGCCTGGGAGTGCCTCGTGACCGCCGGGCTGGCCGACCCCGGGCGCGACGTCTGGGACCTGCCGCTGGTTGCGACGGACCACACCGCGCTGCAGCTGCATGGCTCCACGGGACCTGCGCTGCCCCCGGGGCGCCTGCCCACGCCCCCCGGCCGCTGGCTCGAGCTGGTCGCGGCCGAGCCCGGCAGCGAGGCCCTAGTCCACGCCGGGCGGCGCGTCAGCCGAGGCGAGCTGCACGACCTGGCCCGGGCCGCAGCCACACAGGTGGCGGCGGTGTCCGAGCCCGGGCCCGTGGCCCTGCTCCTGCCGCGCTCGATCGAGCAGGTCG
>JARGPD010000190.1 GCA_029212845.1 Planctomycetota bacterium | reverse complement strand
CCCCTGGGCAGGCATGGACATCATCGAAGAAGCACGTGCTGGGCTTGAAGGGGTCGAGTTCGACTGGCTCTTGCGCGACGTCGAGGGCCAGGTTGCGCTGTGCGAGACCGCGGGCTTTGGTGAGGTCCCGGATGCGCTCTTGCGGTACGGAAAGGATAGGCTTGATGCCTACTCGGATGCGATAGCAAGCATCCTGGAAGCCATCCCAGAAGGCGGTCCCTGTCAGCAGGAGGGCAGGGGGGTGGGCACTGACCTGGAGACCCTCGGCTACGGCAGAAGGGGCCTCTACGTCTTCGATTGGAGTCACTGGTCGGGTCCCTACCGGCGCATCGTCGTGCCCGGCAGGCCCATGCCGAGCCACATGCTCGAGGAGCTGCTGGGCGACGCGTTGCGGGCCGTCCCTGCGGTGGCGATTTCGTTCTCCGACGTGAGAAGCTTCCAGCTCGATGACCACCTGCCCTGTAGGCGGTTGCGGCCGAGCTGACGCGGCGCGCCGGACCGGCCAGCTTGGGGCTCGCCCCAAGGCACCACTCCGCGGACCCAGGCCAGGCACCCAGGGTTGCCTTCGAGGTTCCACGGCCTGCACCTTCGAGGTCGCTCTGGGCTCGGTGGTATGCGGCTCGGTCCTTTGGTACGTCCTCCAGCTCGCCGTGGGGCTTCGGGGCCGAGCTTCGGGGCCGAGCTTCGGGGCCGAGCTTCCGGGCCGAGCTTCCGGGCCGAGCTTCGGGGCCGAGCTTCTGGGCCGAGCTTTCGGGCGGGAGCTTCGGGGCGGATTCCGGTCCGGTGCGGGCGCAGGGGCGGGCAGGTTGGGCGTAGCGCTGGCTAATCGGGGGGCACAAGGTGACCATGGCGGGCCATGACTCACTCACAGATCAGGTTGGAGCCCGTTCACTTTGCCTCGAAGGACCGGCCGCTGCGGCGGGACGTTGGTTGGCTCGGGGCGCTGCTGGGGCAGCTGCTGCGCGAGCTGGCGCCCGAGGGCGTCTACGCGACCGTCGAAGCGGCTCGGCTCTTGGCGCGGCACCGGCGCAAGGGCGATGCCGAGGCGGGGTCCGAGCTGGCCGCGCTGCTGCAAGAGCTGAGCACTGATCGTGCGCTCGAGGTCGTGCGTGCCTTCAGCGCCTACTTCGGCGTGGTCAACACGGCCGAGCAGGTGCACCGCATGCGTCGGCGCATCGACTACCAGCGCACCCAGGCGACCCAGCCCGCCAGCCTGCTCGCGTCGATCGAAGAGCTGCGGCGGCGCGGCACCAGCCTGGACGAGCTCCGCGAAGCCCTGGGCTCGGTCGTGGTCGAGCCGGTCTTCACCGCCCACCCCACCGAGACCGTTCGGCGCACGATGCTGAAGAAGGAGCAGCGCCTGGCGGGACGGCTCGTCGAGCGCTTCCTGAAGGACTCGCTGGACCCGGGCGCGCTCGCGACGATCGAGGACGGGATCGCGCTCGAGATCGCGTCGGCCTGGCAGACCGAAGAGCAGCTGCCCGGCCGCCCCACCGTGGGCGAAGAGGTCGAGCACGTGCTGTTCTTCCTGTCCGACGTGCTCTTCCGCGTCGTCCCGTCCGTGCACGACGAGCTCGAGAGCGCGATCGAGAAGGTCTTTGGCACCCGCATCCACATCGACCGGCCGCTGGTGCGCTTCGCGTCGTGGGTCGGCGGCGACATGGATGGCAACCCGAACGTGGGCGCCGACACGATGCGCCGCGCCCTCGCCCGGCACCTCGAGATGGCCCTGCGCCGCTACCGCGAAGAGCTGCGCAAGCTGCACGAGCACCTGTCCCACTCGACCACCCGGGTGGCCTTCGAGCCGGCGATCCTCGACCGCATCGCCGACTACCGCGCGCGCTTCCCCGAGGCCTTCGAAGAGGTCCCCGAGCGCTACGGCCAGATGCCCTACCGCCAGCTCCTGTGGCTCATGACCGCGCGGCTCGAGCGCAAGGGCTGCGGCGCCGTGGGCGGCTACGGTCCGCCCGAGGAGTTCCGCGCGGACCTGGCCCTGATCGCCGACAGCCTGGCGAGCTCGGGCGGCTCGCGGTCGGGGCTCGCGCTGGTCGAGCGCACCCTGCGCCGCGTCGACGCCTTCGGCTTCCACCTGGCCGCGCTCGACGTGCGCCAGGACGCCGAGACCCACCGCCGCGTCGTCGGCGAGCTGCTGGGCGATCCGGGCTTCTCCGAGCGCCCGCCCGCCGAGCGCACCGCGCGCATCGCCAGCGCCCTGGATGCCGGCACCACCCGGGCACCGGACTCGCCCAGCGAGGAGACGGCCAAGACCCTCGAGGTCTTCCGCGCCTTCGCCGAGGCCCTGGCGAGCTACGGGCCGCGCGCGCTCGGACCCTACATCATCTCGATGGCCCAGGGCCCCGACGACGCCCTCGCCGTGCTGCTGCTAGCCCGCGCGGGCGGCTGCGTGGCCAGCGACGGCAGCGTGCCCCTGGACGTCTCGCCCCTGTTCGAGACGGTCGACGACCTGGTGGCCGGCCCCGAGGTGCTGCGCGCCCTCTCCAGCGATGCGACCTACGCCGCGCACCTCGCCGCCCGCGGCCAGCGCCAGGTGCTGATGCTGGGCTACTCCGACAGCAACAAGGACGGCGGCATCACCGCCTCGCGCGTGGCGCTCGACCGGGCCCAGGAGCGGCTGGTCGAGACGGCGCACGAGCTCGGGCTCCAGCTGACCCTGTTCCACGGCCGCGGCGGGTCGATCAGCCGCGGTGGCTCGAAGCCGCGCGCCGGGATCCTGGCGGCGCCGCCCGGCGCCCTCGGCGGGTACGCCCGCGCGACCGAGCAGGGCGAGATCATCGGCGACAAGTTCGGGCTGCGCGGCATCGCGTCGCGGACCCTCGAGGTCACCCTCGGCGCCCTGCTCGAGCGCACCGCCGGCGGCGATCCGGCCCAGGCCGCGACCGCCGAGCAGCGCGCCATCGCCGACACGATGAGCCAGGCCAGCCGCGCCCACTACCGCGCCCTGGTCCACGACGACCCCGACTTCCCCGCGCTGTTCCAGGGCATGACCCCGCTCGACGTGATCGAGCGCCTGCAGATCGGCTCGCGGCCAGCGCGCCGCCGCAGCATGCGCGGCGTCCAGGACCTGCGCGCGATCCCGTGGGTCTTCGCCTGGACCCAGTCGCGCGCGGTCTTCCCCGGCTGGTTCGGGGTCGGCACGGGACTGCAGGCCGCCATCGACCAGCACGGCCTCGACGCCGTGCGCCAGGCCGCCCGCAGCTGGCCCTTCCTGGCCACCTTCCTGGCCGACGTCGAGATGGTGCTGGCCAAGAGCGACATGGACATCGCGGCGCGCTACAGCCAGCTCGCCGGCGACATCGGCGCGCGGCTCTTCCCCAGCCTGCGTGCCGAGCACGAGCGCTCGATCGAAGCGATCCTGCGCGTCGGCGAGGTCGCCGAGCTGCTCGAGCGCGACCCCACGCTGCAGCGCTCCATCCGCCTGCGCAACCCCTACATCGACCCGATGAGCTTCGTCCAGATCGACCTGCTCGCGCGCTGGCGCGAGGGCGACCGCCAGGACCAAGAGCTCGAGCGCGTGCTGGCCCAGACCGTGCGCGGCATCGCGCGCGGCCTCAGGAACACGGGCTGAGCCTTGCAGAAGTAGGCCCAAGTCGCGAACGTGGCGCCTGTCCGCCCGCGCTAGCAGCACCCCTCCCCCACCGGAACGAACCGACCGAGCCACCATGATCTCCAGGCTGCCACGCTGGGTGGAGTACGGCGCGTTCGTGCTGGCCCTGGTCGCGGGCTTCGTCAACGCTGTCGGGCTGCTCGGGTTCCAGCACCAGTCGATCTCGCACCTGTCGGGGACCGCGACGCTGATCGGGACGGGCGTGATCGGCGCGGGCCTCGCGGGCCTCCTGCACCTCTTCGCGATCCTGCTCAGCTTCGTGGTCGGCGCTGCCGTCTCGGGCTACTTCCTGCGCGGGGGTGCGCTGAAGCTCGGGCGCAACTACAGCGGGCTGCTCAGCCTGGAGTCCGCGCTGCTCGTCGGGGCGACGCTGCTGCTGACCCGGGACTCCTCCATGGGGCACTACCTGGCCTCGGCCGCCTGTGGGCTGCAGAACGCCCTCGCCACGACCTATAGCGGCGCCGTCGTCCGCACGACCCACCTGACCGGGGTGTTCACCGACCTCGGGATCATGCTGGGCTCGGCGCTCAAGGGCGAGCCCTTCGACAAGCGCACGGCCATGCTGTTCCTGCTGATCATCCTGGGCTTCGTCTTCGGGGGCACCCTGGGCGCCCTGGCCTTCGGGCCGCTCGAGTTCTACTCGCTCCTGATCCCCGCCAGCATCTGCCTGGTGGTCGCCGCGACCTACCAGGTCTACAGCGCCAAGGCCGACACCTAAGCCCAGGGACAAGTCGTAAGCTCTGGAAGCCATGGACCTCCTGGAGACGATCTGCGCCGAGCTCGAGACCCAGCACGCCGCCCACACGGTCCTCCTGTACGGCTCGCGCGCCAACGGCACCGAGTCCTCAGACAGCGACCTGGACGTGGCCGCCTTCGGGCCGGTGGCGGCCATGCAGCGGGTGGCCGGCGTGCGCGACGGTGTGTACGTCGACGCTTTCCTGTACCCCGAGTCGGTGCTGGAGCAGCCCGCGGAGGAGCACCTTCGGTTCCGCGGCGCGCGGATCCTCCTGCAGCGGGACGGCGGCGCCGACGCCTTCCTGGCGCGGCTCGACGAGCTGCACCGCACGGGCCCTAGCGCCCTACCCGCGGACGAGCTCGATGCCCGGCGCGTCTGGCTCGGCAAGATGCTGGCCCGAGCCCAGCGAGGCGACGCCGAGGGCAACTACCGCCGGGCCTGGCTGCTCACGGCGCTGCTCGAGGACGACTTCCACTTCCGCGGCCTGTGGTACGAGGGGCCGAAGAAGGCCCTGGCGTGGCTGCAGCAGCACGACACGAGCACGGGCGAGGCGATGCAGCGCGCCTTCGACCCGCGCGCCGACCTTGCTGCGATCGGGGCCGCCATCGAGCGCGTGCTCGGCAGCGCCGAGCCGAAGTAGCGCCCGGGCTCGCGGGCCGCGGATGCCCTACGGTGCCCCCCCACCCGAGCTCACCCCCTGCAACGACGGCTCATGGTCTCCCAGGGACTCGCCCTGTCCCTGACGGCCGTCGTGCTGTCGCTCGCTTCCTTCGCCTTCGCCCTCGTCTCGAACCGGTGCCAGCGGACCCACGCCGCCATCGCGGCTTCGAGCTCGGGCCTCGTCTCGGTCGAAGAGCGCACCGGCCGGCCTCGAAGCTGCTGCGCTTCCACGGGTTCGAGGTCCCCGATGGCGAGCTCGCCGCCTGCGGGCTCGACTCGGGCGAGCTCGCCTACCTGGTGAACAGCTCCCCCCTGGGCAGCAGCTCCTTCCGCACGTCCACCGACCCGACCACGTCCCTGCGGCAGGGCTCGTACCGCGACCAGATGTGCGCGGCCCCGCCGACCCGCCGCGCCTGGCAGCTAGTCCAGCGGATGCTGGCCGACACGCCCTTCGGCGACCACCTCGAGCCGCTCTTCCGGCAGCTCGAGAAGCAGCATCCCCTCGAGCCGGGCCCTGCGCCGGTGGCTTGGGATCGGAGGCATGGGAGCCAAGCTGATCGCAGGCCTGCTCACTGGCTTGCTCGGATGCCGAGCGGCGCCGGAGCACGACCCAGAGAGCGCTCTGGCCCAGCAGGCCCCGCATGCCGTCGTCGTGCTGCACGCGCCCGGGTGAGGCGCGGGCGCCCTCGCGGTCGCGAGGATCCGCCAGGTGCTGGCCGACAAGGGGCTCGGGGTCCCCGTCACGGCTCGGGTGGTGCCGGGCAGCCAGCCGGCCCCGAGGGGCTACCAGGGCAGCCCGACGGTGCTGCTGGACGGCGTCGACCTGGAGCCGTCGGCGCGCGGCTCGTGGGCGACGCGGCACGGCTGACGGGAGTACGCGGACTCCGATTCCGCCTCACCTGGAGTTCCAAGTGACGACTTGATCGAGCAAGCTCTCTGGCAGCTGGGCTGGCTGCCCTAGGCGCCACGCCCGACCCGCCCCTCCCGACCGCCGACCTGCCCCCATGCTGCACCACGTCGAGATCTACGTGAGCGACCTCGAGCGCTCGATCGCCTTCTGGACCCCCTTCCTGGAGCAGCTCGGCTACGCGCCCGATCGCTGGTCCGGCGGCATCAACTACCGCAGGAAGGGCCAGACCTACCTCTGCTTCCTGCCCGCGCCCGCCGAGCACCTCGCCGACGGCTACCACCGCAAGCGCGTCGGCCTCAACCACCTGGCCTTCACCGGCGAGTCGCGCGAGCAGGTCGACCAGCTGGCTGCCTGGGCCAAGGCCGCCGGCCACCCGCTCTTGTACGAGGCCGATTACCCCTACGCCACCGGGCCGGGCTACTACGCCCTGTACTGCGAGGACCCCGACCGCATCAAGGTCGAGGTCGTCGCGCCCAGCGAGGACTAGGCTCCGGGCTCCCACGCTTCTGGCCTCGAACTGGTCTGGCCCGGCTCGTTCTTCTATGGTGCAGCTTCGATGAGCGAGGCAACTGGACAGGGCGGCGCACAGGCCGTGGTGACGACCGCGATCGGGATGGTCGTAGGCCTCCTGGGACGGCTCGCCTTCTGGGCTCCCGTGATCTTCGCGATGGCGTTCTTCGCCCAGGTCTCGCTCAAGGGCCTCAAGCCCGCGATGGCCGAGCAGCGCCGCCTTGCGGCGGAAGAGGCGCGCATGCTGGGCGTGCACGACGAGCTCAAGACGGAGCAGGACGGGCTCGGCCGCCAGCTGGAGGCCTTCAGCGACCCGATCTACCTGGAGCGCGAGCGACGCGCCCAGCTGATGCGCGACGCGGCTCCGGAGCCGGTGCTGAGCCCCACGCCGTTCTCGACCAAGCAGCAGGCACCCGTGGACGGCGGCGGAACGGCCTCCTCCGGGGGCAGCGCGAACGACGGCCCGACGGTACGCTAGCGCCCACCCGCGGGGACCCTCCGCGGTGCGAACTCGCCCCCACCGGCCGACCCCGACCCGACCATGTCCCTGAGCCCCCTTCGCGCGCAGCTTGCAACGGCCCTCATGGCCGCCGCTCTGGTCCTGGTTGGCGTGTCGAGCTCGGTCGCGCGGCCGCTCTGCCCCCAGGAAGGCCCGCTCGCCAACGACGCCTTCCAGCCCACGGACCTGCCCGCCGAGGAGGCCTTCGTCACCGGCCGCCGGCTGGTGGCCGAGGCCCGCAGCCTGGCCACCGCCGGCGACCCGAGCGCCAGCACGCGGCTCAGCCAGGGCTTCGAGTCCTGGCGCCAGGCCCTGGCGGCGAGCGAGTCCGGCGCGGGCCTGCGGCTCGACCCGACCGACCCCGACGGGCGCCTGGTCGTTGGCATCGAGGAGGCCGTGCGGCTCGAGCTCGACGCGCTCGACCCCACGGAGCTCGGCCAGTGGATCGCGCGCTTCGAGGACCTGGCCAGCGCCGCCTTCGTGGACGGCAGTGGCGAGCAGCGCGTCGAGCGCACCTTCCCCGGCACGGCCGCCGCCACCCGCGCGGCCCTGCGCCTGGCCGATGCCGCCCTCGAGGCCGGCAG
>JARGPD010000189.1 GCA_029212845.1 Planctomycetota bacterium | reverse complement strand
GGTTCGGGATCGACGCGGAACTGTTCGCGATCCCCGCTTATGTGGTGATGGCGGTGTGGGGTGTGGGCGCGGGGATGGTGATCTACCTGGCGGGTCTCAAAGGCATCTCCGAGTCGCTGTACGAGGCGGCACCGGGCGTGGCTATTCCCGCCGCGGTCAAGGAGGTCTCGGCGGTGATGCTGCAGCTCAGCGAGCGCCAGGACGGCTTCTTCCTGTCCCAGGACTACAACAAGGCCGGCGGTGACCAGACCCTAGCCTGGCCGATCAGCGCCGCGGTCGCCCAGCTGTTCAACAAGCTCGGCTGGGTCAGCCGCGTGCTCGAGCTGGTGGCCTACCTGGTCGTGCTCGTGGCCGGCGGCTCGATCCTCGCCAGCCTGTACAACACGATGAACGAGCGCCGGCGCGAGTTCGCCGTGCTGCGCGCCCTCGGCGCCCGCCGCCGCACCGTCTTCGCCGTGATCCTGTGCGAGTCGAGCCTGATCGCGGTGCTCGGCAGCCTGGTCGGCTACGGCGCTTACTACCTGATCCTGACCACCGCCGCGGGCGTCGTGCGCGCGGAGACGGGCGTGGTGCTCGAGCTCTGGCGCGGCCACCCGGCCCTCTGGTGGACGCCGCTCGGCATGCTGCTGCTCGGTGGCCTGGCCGGCCTGCTGCCGGCCTTCAAGGCCTACGCGACCGACGTGGCCCAGACCCTGTCGCGCTCGTGATCGCCCGGCACTCCCCGGTCCTCCTTGTTAAGCTGCAGCCCATGCGCGCCCTGATCCCGACCCTGCTGTGCACCGTGCTCCTCGCGAGCTGCGGCGATGACCCGAGTGCGGCCGAGCCCTTCGTCCCGATCCAGGGTGCCGCCCTCGACGGCTCCGAGGACCAGCCCGAGCCCGAGCCCGAGCCCGAGGTCGAGCCAGTCGCGGTCGCGGAGCCGGTCGCCGAGCAGCCACCCGTTGTCGCGCCGCCCGCGCCGGGACCCGAGGGCCCGATCGAGGTCTCCTTCTGGGACCTCTCGCTGTACGAGCTGGACGTCGACGCGATGCTCGATGCGCTGCTCAACCCCGAGGAGTACGACGAGGAGGAGCACGAGGAGCTGGCCTTCCCCGAGGAGATCGCGCGGCTCGACGGCGGCGAGGTCTCGATCAAGGGCTACATGATCCCGGGCAAGATGGAGCGCGGCAACGTGCGCGACTTCATGCTGGTGCGCGACCTGCTCGGCTGCTGCTTCGGCGGCGCGCCCCTGCCGGACGAGTGGGTCGACGTGGTCATGCACGAGGACGCCGACGCCGAGTACTACCAGTACATCCCCGTGCGCGTGACCGGCACCTTCAGCCTCGGGGGCAAGCAGGACAAGGCCGGCTTCGCCCGCGGCGTGTACAAGATGCAGGCGATCCAGGTCGACGAGCCGGACTGATCGCCCCATGCGGACTCCAACATCCATCGGCGGGCGGCTGCTCGTTCTGGCCCTCACGGCGGCGCTCGGCCTCTCTTGCTCCGGCGACGCGCCGAGGTCGCCGGTCGAGCCCGGCTCGACCGCGCTCCGCATCCTGCCGACCAACGCGGCGGCGGTCGACTTCCTGGTGGACCTCGTCGGTGTCGAGTGCATCGTCGGGCTGCCCTACACGGCGCTCGAGTTCGCCTGCGCGCCGATCGACGGCGCGGCCTTCGAGGGCGGCGGCACCTTCGACAGCTTCACCGCCGAAGTGCTGCTGGCCTTCGACCCCCAGATCGTGGTCGTCAGTCCGTGGCAGAACCACGACACGATCGAGCGCCTCGAGTCGGCCGGCGTGAGGATCGTGACCCTGCCGGTGATCGAGGACCTCGACGACGTGCGCGCCGGTCTGGTCCAGCTGGGCGCCGAGCTCGATGCCGAAGAGCGTGCCACCGAGCTCTTGGCCGAGCTCGACGCGCGGGTCGCGGCGCTCGCCGAGCGCACCGCGCGGACGACGCCCCTGCGCGCGGTCTCGTACACCAACTACGGCTCCGGTGGCTGGGCCGCCGGCAGCGGCTGCACCGCGGACGTGGTGATCCGGCTCGCGGGCCTGACCAACGCCGTGGCCGAGTCCGGTCGCAGCGGGCACGACTCGATCGACATCGAGGGGCTCTTGACCTTGGACCCCGACCTGTTCGTGGTCTCGCGGCCGAGCGAGACCTACGGCGTGACGCGCGCCTACCTCGAGGGCGAAGAGGGCCTGGCCGGGATGGCCTGCATGCAGGCCGGCGCCATCGTCGAGGTGCCGACCAACCTGTACAGCACCACCAGCCACTACGTGGTCGCCGCGGCCGAGGCCCTCGCCGACGGCGTCGAAGCCCTCGGGCTCTAGGCGCAGGCAGCTGCCCTGGGGTGTCGTCCGCGGGGCGCTGGAGCTGCCCACTTGCGGCAGCCGTGTGGCACGAACGGGAGCCTGCCGTCCGCTGGCCTTGCCCCGTGGGCAGGGGCCTCGTCGGGGCACCGCGCCCAACCACGGGACCTGGCCCTCCGCAGCCTCACGGCCTCGTCACGCACAAAGCCGTAGCGGACCGGGCCGATTGCCTTACCTTGCTCGGTCCCTGAACTCCATCATCCCGACCGTGACTCCCATGAACAAGCTGCTCCTCGCCTGCCTGCCCCTCGCCCTCGCCGCCTGCTCGAGCACGAGCCCGACGGTGACCCCTCACGCCGCTCCCGAGCTGCGCGCTTCGTTCCAGGACGGCGCCGACGCTGCCGGCATGGACGAGATGGCGGCCATGATGCAGTACATGACCCCGGGCGAGGAGCACGCCATGCTGGCCAAGCTCGTCGGCCGCTACGACATCGACGCCAAGGTCTACATGCAGCCGGGCGCCGAGCCGGTGGCGTGGATCTCGAAGTCCGACTCCAAGATGATCCTCGGCGGTCGCTACTTCGTCGAAGAGACCTCCGGCACCATGATGGGCATGCCCGTCGAGGGCCACCTGACCATGGGCTACAACAACCTCACCGAGGAGTGGTGGAGCTTCTGGATCGACAACATGAGCACTGGCCACTCGTTCAGCTCGGGCAAGGCCGACGACAAGGGCGTGGTCCGCATGGACGGCATCATGGTCGACTCGACCAGCCCCGAGGGCCGCATGTACGCCATGGTCATGCACCCCATCCGCGAGGATGGCAGCTACCAGGTCGACATGCTCGGCGAGCTGCCCGACGGCTCCGTGTGCCCCGTCTTGACGCGGCTGTACCGGGGGGCCGCGTCGGCGGGGGCTCGCACCCGCGGCCGCCGCCCGCGCCCTCGCTGGTCGTGGGCGCGGGCGGCGTCGCGTCGGACTCTGCCGGCTGCGCGTGCTCAGCTGCGCCGCAAGAGGAACAGGAGCTCCTTGTTGCGCAGCTTGCCGACGGTGCCGACGCGCTCGCCGGCGGGGTTGTGGATGCCGATGCGCGCGCCGACGTAGCGCGGGTGGTCGCGGGAGATGACCTCGACCTCGCCGTGGGGGTCGAGCATGGCCTCGATGGTCGCGCGGTCGAGGAAGCCCTCGTCGCTGAACGAGACGAGCAGGTAGCGCAGGCGCTCGCCGGAGAGGGCGGCCTCGATGACCTCGGCCAGGGCTGGCGCGATGCCACCCTTGGAGTTGAACGGGCTCTTGCGCTCGCGGCAGTCGATGCGCTTGCGCGCGACGCCATAGGCCTCGGGCTCGTCGTTGCGCACCAGGGTCTCCCAGATGTGGTAGTTGCCCAGGTACTTGTGCTGGTTGTAAGGCGGATCGAGGTAGGCCAGGTCGACCTCGTCGGCGGCCAAGCGCGCGGCCTGGACGGCGTCGAGCCCGAGGGCCAAGCTCTTGCCGTGGGGCGCGGCGGGCAAGAGCGCGGGCAGGCGTAGCTCGAGCTCGCGGGCGGCGCGCGGGGCCCAGGACTTGAGGTAGGCCATCTGCACGCCGGTGGTGGAGTCGACGCGGTCGGCGGCTTCCATCAGGGAGACCAGCAGGATCGCCTCAAGCTCGGCGGCGCGGGCGGGGTCGTCGCCAAGCTCGCCGGCGGCGGCGCGGCGCGCGAGCTCGGCGCGGATGGCGTCGACCCGGGCGCCGTTCTCGGGCCGGAAGAAGCGCGCCTCCTGGCAGAAGGTGCGCGTGAAGTAGCCGGGGGCGCCCGGTAGCTGGCGCAGCTCGGCCAGGTGGCGCTCGGCGTCGGCGGCGTGGACCTCGTGGTCGGCCTGCACGTAGCAGGTCGCCAGGGTGTGGGCGTAGGCGTTGTGGTCGTTGGCCAGCACCCGGTACCCGCGCGATTTGAGGGCGTGACCGACCCGGGACGTGCCGGCGAACAGATCGGCGACGGCCGTCACGCCGTCGAGCGCCTCGATCCACTCGACCAGCGAGGGGATCAGCACGCGCTTGGAGCCCAGGTACTTGATCACCCGCGCTATCCTACGGCCATGAACGTCATCGCCGATCTCTGTGTCGTGCCCTTCACCGGGCGAGTCAGTGTTCGCAAGGAGGTGGCCATCGCCCACCGCATCCTGGTCGAGACCGGGCTGCCCGTGCAGCTGCACGGCTACGGGACGAACATCGAGGGGGACTTCGACGTGGTGATGGGGGCGCTCAAGCGCATCCACGAGGAGCTGCACGCCGCGGGCGCGGTGCGCATCTCGACCTCGATCCGCTTGGGCTCGCGCACGGACAAGGTCCAGTCGGTGCAGGACAAGATCGACGCGGTCGAGGAGCAGCTCGACTAGGACGAGGTCCGATCGGCAGGGGGGGGCCGCTGGGGGCGCGCCCGGGTTACAGCTCTTGGGCCATGGCGATGGCCGCGGCGCGGTTGAAGATGTTCTCGGTGCCGCCGGCTTCGAGCGCCGCCGTGACGTCGGAGTTGGAGGTCAAGCGCTGCAGGCCCTGGATGAAGAGCGGGTTGCCGGTCATCTCGTAGGCGTAGGCCAGGCTCGACCAGACCTGGAAGTTGTCGGTGTAGCCGGTGGTGCCGTCGCCGGGAAGGTCGCCTGGCAGGCAGAAGGGCGTCAGCTGAGCCCCAGCCGGAGCGACGGCGAGGTGGCTGTAGGGCCCGACCTCGCTGGGGTTCCAGGCGAGGCCCGACATCATGCCGTTGTAGGAGTCATGCAGGACGTCGTTGAGCATCGCGGTGTGGGGCGCGCTGACGCCCTCGAAGACACGCTCGCGCATCCCACGTAGGGCGTTCTCGATGATCGCGCCCTCGATCGACTGGCGGATGCGGTAGTTGCCGCCCAGCCACTTGGAGCTGTAGACCGACTGGATGATGCCGCTGCAGTCGGCCTGGCCCATGTTGACGGCCTCGGTGACCTGGGCCAGCCAGTCGCGGACCTCGGCGCGCCAGGTCTCGTCGCGGCTCAGGGCGTAGGCCGCGTTGACCGCGTCGAGCCCCCAGCCCTCACCCCGACCGAAGTCGAAGCCGACCCCGGGGGCCGCGGCCGTGTCGAGCTTGTCCTGCAGCAGACCCGTGGGCTGGAGGTGCTTCCAGAAGCTGTTGTAGTGCTCGTGGTACTCGAGGTGGAAGATTTGCGCCTGGCGCTGGAGGTCCTCCTTCGAGAGGGCGTCGTTGCCAAGCCACGCGAGCGCCTTGGGGGCGCGGGTGTAGCGGCCGAGGTGCTGGATGTCGTGGGCCTGGAAGCCGAGCAGGTCGGCCTCGTAGGCGGGCTGCAGGCCCTGGGAGACCACGTGGTCGACCTGGAAGCTCGGCGCGAGGTCGTAGCCGAAGACGTCGTCGCCCGCGTTGCGCTTGCCGTTGTAGTAGTAGAAGGAGACGTACGTGTAGTCCGTGCCCTCCATGACCCAGTCGTTGATCGAGGTGGTCTCGCCGAACTTGTTGTAGATCGCGACCGGCATGCGGTCGGTCTGGGCACGGTGCACATCCATGAGGCGTCGGTAGCCGTCGACCGAGGCCGCGGCCGCAGTCCTGACGCCTTGCCAGAGGTGGATGCCGACGCCGCCGGTCATGCCGCCGTACTGGATGCCGAGCGGGTGGGCCCAGCCCATGCGGCCGTAGTTGAGCGGGTAGCCGCTGGTGTCGGTGCCGGCCTCGAGGTGCGAGCGCATGTCGTTGAACTCGCCCGTGAGGTCCGCGCGCAGGCTGTCGAGGCCCATGTGCGCGAGCGAGGGCAGGCGGTGGGTCTGGGGGAAGTAGCGGCCGGTCCCCGGGTTGAACCAGGACAGCATCGGCAGGCCGCTGTCGGGGTCGGTGGCCTCGACGTTGAAGGCCAGGCCGGCCTGGTCGAGCAGGGCCTGGGCCTTGGGCATGTCGGCCGCGGGGGCGATCGCGAGGCGGCGGTGGAACTGGCCCTGGCTCGGCATCACGTGCATCGAGCCGTCGCCGTTCGGCTTGACCAGCGGGTAGCGGACCTTGCCGGCGTGGCTGTACGGGGCGCCGACGAAGGGGTCCGAGGCGTCCTGCAGGACGACCCAGCCGGCGGGGACCTCGAGCTCGAAGTCCTCGAAGTAGACCAGATCGAGCGGGTCGTCGTCGGTGGTCGTCAGGTCGAGGCCGTCGGTGCCGTTGGAGACGCGCACGTCCAAGAGCAGCACGGGCTCGTTGGCCTGCACCGCCATGTAGCTGTGGATGCCGAACAGGTGCGGCAGGGTCCCGGTGGCGCCGCCGACAGCGGGCGCGGGCTGCATGACCTCGTAGCTGCGCAGCTGGGTCATCGTCTCGCCGTAGCGGTGGCGACGCAGGTTGCCGGCGGAGAGGGGCTGCTCGACGTACTCGTTGCCGAACACATCGGTGGAGACGAAGCGCAGGTTGCCGGGCGTCTGGAGCAGGCCGCGCAGGCCCGATGGGATCGGGGTCGGGCCCGAGTGCAGCTCGGCGATGTCGACCGCGCCGGGGTCGGCGGGGGCGCTGTGGGGCGAGTAGGTCACCTCGTACTGGACGCGGGTCCCCGGTGCGACGGCCGGGTCGCGCCGCACGGTGGCGAGGATCTCGACCACGTCGGCGCCGTCGGCGGCCACGGGGTAGCGCGAGACGGTCTCGACCTGGGCCGGCACGACGGTGCCGTCGTAGTCGACCACCGCAGCCGGGATGGTGCCATCGCCGGTGGGCCAAGTGCCCTTCGGCAGGGGCACGGTGCCGCGCAGGACGAAGCTGGTGGCGACGGGCGCTTCGAGCTCGAAGATCGACAGGGTCTGACCAGCCTCGAGCGGCACCGACGGGGGGACGGCGTCCCCCGCATCGGTGGTGAAACTGACCGTACAACCGGTAGATACGAAAACAAAAATCGTCGACAGCAATGCCGACTGAATGGCTTGAAAACCCATGTCCCTTCCCTTTTGGACGTGCTGCGGCCTGGTGTCACGGACGGAGTGTTCCCGCTGGCGCGCGCCTTCCTCCACCCCCTACCTCGACCAGCCACCATCCCGGAAGTGAGACGAATGCGAACTTGTATCAAATCGCCCCCCCACGGCCCCATCCAGCCGCCCCTTCCTATTAGAAGGGGGCCCGCCAGCGAAGTGAGGCCTCTCCCCGCCCACCAGCTCCCCTTCCCCTGAACCCGCACCAACGGCACGCACCAACGGCACGCGCCAACGGTACCGCATCAAAACGGCGGGTCCCGACCGGCGATCCGACG
>JARGPD010000188.1 GCA_029212845.1 Planctomycetota bacterium | reverse complement strand
CTGGGCCAAGCGCTCGCCATCGCCATCGAGCGCTCGCCGATGTGGCCAAAGGTGTCGTCGAAGCCCGGGTCGATCGTCTTCCAGGTGCCCGGCCACAGGTTGGCGAACTCGACCTCGAGCACCGCCTCGCGCGCGGCCGCGACGAGCTCGGCCTGCAGCTCGGGCTCGATGCCGAGGTCACGACAGAGCGCTGCGAGGCGCACGAACTGGGCGGGCACATCGAGGCGCCGCAGGTGCACGACGCTGGTCGAGGCGTGGCCGTCGGCGGGACGCAGGAGCGCCGCGATGTTGCCGTCGGGCAGGACGGCGTCGGCGAGCAGGCGCCGCCCCATGCGCAGGGCTGCGTCGCGCGCGGCGGCCTGCAGCTCGGTCGGCAAGAGGTCCAACCGCAGGGGCTCGCCGTGGCCGGGTTCGACGCCGCCGGCGGCCAGGTCGATCAGGTGCTCGAGGTAGGCCGCGACCTCGAGCGACTCGCCGTCGATGGGCTGGTCGGCGACCGGATCGTAGCGCCGCGGCAGGCCTGTCTCGGGATGGAAGCAGGAGCTCAGGAACTCGGTCGCCAGGGCCTCGAGCCGCGCGGCAAAGACCTCGCCACCGAGGCCGAGGGCGACGGCCTGCAGGTACATCGCGTTGAGTGGCGACAGGCCCACGCGGTCGAAGGGCACCGCCTCGACACCGCGCGCTCCCCCGCCGCGGAAGGCGCCCGTATCGACGTCGTGCAGGCCGACCCAGAAGGCGGACTCGCGCGGGCCGAAGCGGTCGCGCCCGCCTGTGAACAGCTGGTCGAGGGTCGTGACCAGGAGCGCGTCGAGCTCGGCCGCTAGGTCGGCGGCGCTCGGGCTGGGCAGGGCGACCTGCACCCCGAGGTCGTCGAAGCGACAGGCGCCGCTGCCACCGGTGGTGACCGCCAAGGTCAGCCGCGGCACCAGGTCGGCGCGCGTGTCCGCCGGGCGCCAGGTGAAGTCCTGCCAGCCACCGGACTCGGCGCCGACGGCGTGGCGCAGCTCGACGCCGCGCCCGTCCTTGAGCACCACGGTGCCCGCGCCGTAGACCCGACCCGTGATCGTGAGCTCGGAGACCAGGGGCGCGTAGGCGGCCACGGGCTGGGCGAGGAGCACGCGCGGATCGCTGCCGAGCAGCAGCTCGCCGGACTCGACCGTGGGCAGGTCCTGGCCCTGGAGGCTGACCCAGCCGCGCTCGGCGCGCTGCCAGCCGCTGGCCGAGTCGCCCTCGGGCAGGACCACCGGCGTCCACCAGGGGATGCGCGCGATCGGCGTCTGGGTGTTGGGCTCGGCGAGCTGGGCGACGGGATCCTCGAAGTCGCCGTTGTCGAGCAGGTCGAATGGGCGGGTGGACTCCTGGGCGAAGGCCGGCAAGAGGGCGAGGGCCAGGATGGCGAGCGCGTGAGTCGGGGTGGGTCCCATGGGCTCATCCTCACGCCATGCCCGCCCGAGCGCAAGCTGCGAGGTGGGCCGGACCAGGAGCTGGCTCGAGGTCATGGGCGCCGGGCTGCTAGGATCTCCGGTGCGATGGCACCGACCAACGACAGCGGGGGGCCTGGCGCCACGGACTCGTGGGTGGTCCACGAGCGGCTCGTGGCCGCACCGCGCGAGCGCGTGGTCGCGGTGGCTTCGGACCTGGGCGGCTACCCCGTGGATGCCTTCCTGCATCAGAACGCCCGCGCGGTGACCGTGGACCGCTTGGCCGAGTCACCGGACGGCCTGCGACTCGACTGCGACCGCGAGGACGATCGGCTGCGGCTCGTCATCGACGAGCGACCCGAGCGCCTGGTCTGGCATCGCACCGTCGACGGGCAGCCGGGCTGGACGACGACCGAGACCTATGGGGTCGCCGGCGCGGGGACACGCGTGCGCATTGCGACCGAGCTGCACGAGCCCGGCGGCGACGCCTGGGCGGAGGTGGCCTGGCCTTGGCGGATGCTCGCCCATGCGCCGCTCGAGCGGCTCGCGCACCTGGTGAGGCGCTCCGAGGGGCTGGCCTCCAGCCTGGCCCCGGTTGGCTTCGACCCGGCGGCTTGGCTGGCGAAGCTGATCACCCGCTGCGACCCTCGCGCCCTCGAGCTCATCGCCGAAGCGGACCACGGGGAGGGCGCCGACGAGACGCGTGCGCTGCTCTGCCGCTGGGCGGTCGGTGGCGCTAGGCCGGAGCCCTTGACCTGGCAGGTCGCCGAGAACCTCAGCCTGGCCGGCCACCTGCCCCCGCGACCGGAGCCGGGGCGTGCGAAGCTGCTGGCCCGCGCGGCGCTGATCGCCACCGGCCTCGAGCTCCTGCACCTCGCTACCCCGGAGCTCGAGCTGTCGGACCTCGGGCTCGAGGACAAGCACCGCACCCTGCACCGGGCGGTGCTGGCCCTGGGGCCACCGACCGGCGACGCGGGGCTGGTGCGGCCCGCGGCCGACCTGCTGCTGTGGCTCGCCTCGCGCGAGCCGGCGATCGAGGAGGGCCTGCGGGTGCAGCACCTCGCCACGGCGACCTGGCTCTTGGCGAGGGACCCGGGGGTCCCAGCCGCGCGGTTGGCCGACCTGGTCGGCCGCGGCCACGGGCTGGCGGCCCTGGCGCGGGTGCCGTGGCCCGCCTGCCCGGACCCCGTCGCGGCCGAGCGCTTGGCCCAGATCGAGCCCTCTTAGGCCAAAAACCCCCAATTTGGCCCTAGGAAGGCGGGTTCTCGCCAGGTTCCGGCCCTCGAAGCGGGCCTCCACGGATACCCTCTTCGCCCAAAAATCGAAGCGCACGAACCTCCCATGAAGAACTACTCCATCGTTGAGATGCTCGGTGACGGCATCTCCGCCGAGCTCTCCGAGTCCATCCACACCATCGCCGCCGCCCTGCCCTTCGGGATCGACTTCGATCCCGTGGACATCTCCCTCGAGGCCAGGAACAACCGCGGCGACCTCGTCTATGACGAGGTCATGGCGAAGATGCACACGCATCGGACCGCGATGAAGTACCCGACCACCACGGTCACGGTCAGCCCCAACAAGATCATCCGCGACCGCTGCGGCTTCGCGGTGATCCACCGCCCGGTGATGACCCTCCCCGGGGTGCAGAACAACTTCAAGAAGGAGATCGACATCGACGTGGTGCGCATCGCGACCGGCGGCACCTACGAGGACCGCGGGCGCCGCATCGGCGTGCACTCGGCCGTCAGCCTGCGGGTCATCGAGCATGGGCCCTGCACCCTCGCCGCGCGCTTCGCGTTCAAGCTCGCGATGGTCCGCAAGACCCACGTGGTCTCGGCCAGCAAGTACACGATCCAGCACGCCGCCGACGGCCTGTTCGAGGAGGCGGTCGAGTCGATCAGCCACCAGTACCCGGGCATCGCCTACCGCCGCGAGCTGTTCGACGCGATGCTGGCCGGCATCATCATGTTCCCCGAGCGCTACGGCGTGATCGTGACGCCTAACGAGTACGGCGACTTCCTGTCCGACATGCTCTGCGGCCTGATCGGCTCGATCGGCCTGGGCGACTCCTCGTCCTACGCCTTCGACGAGGACGGCGACGTGAGCCTCGCCATGTTCGACCCCGCCGGCGGCACCGCCCCGGACATCGCCGGCCAAGGCATCTGCAATCCGGCCGCCGCGATCCTGGCCTTCGGCTCGCTCTGCCGTCACCTCGGCGAGGTCGAGATCGGCGAGTCGATCCGCCGCGCCGTGCGCGACGCCATCGCCGAGGGCCACACCACCGGGGACATCGGCGGCAGCATGACCACGGCGGAGTTCACCGACGCGATCGTCGAGCGCCTCAGCGCGGCCTACTAGGCGCGCGGCAGGCAAGAGCCCGCCGCAAGCAGCTCGCCCCGGCGGTGCCCCGCGCACCGCCGGGGCGCGCTCGGTTCTGGGCTCGGCGCCAGCATCCGACGGACGGTGCCGAACACCATGCGAACCGACGCACTCCGAGCCGCGGCAGCTCGCCCCAGCAGTGCGCAAGGCGCCACCCGACCATGCTCGACCCTGGTCCTGGCGCCGGGGCTGGGGGCCTTGGCTGGGGCGACCACCGCGCCCACCCAGAGCGGCCGAAACCTGGGAAGCTGGAACGCGCTCCGGAGTCCGTCCAGCCATGGTGCACAGGTCGAGCAGGTGGCTGGGGATGCAGGGACTGGTCGGGCTGATCGCCTTGGTCCTCGCCGTGTTGATCTGCGCACCCCGGTACCTCGCGCCCATCCACTGCGGGGAATCGAGCACCACGAGCGCAGCGCTTCGCTCGCTCGCCGGCGCGGTGGCTGAGTACGCCGGCGACCACGACTACGCGCTACCGGCCAGCCTGCAGGTGCTCCACGACGAGGGCTACCTGCGCGGCTCCGAGGTCTACAGGGACCACTTCGGCTCGCCCTATGCCTACCGGGTCTTCGCGGGCGACGAGGGCTACCTGCTCGCCAGCCTGGGCGACGACGGTCAGTTCGGTGGCGTGGGTGACGCGGCGAACACCGTCTTCCTCTCGGACTTCACCACGCCGGGACACGCTCACCTCTTCACGTACGACGGCATCCGTCGACCCGAGCGCTAGCAACGCCGACAAGCGTCGAGCGACCTCCGAACGGAGCCGCACACCGGGCGGCGGTAGTGCGGCTCTCTCGTGCCGGTTGGTGTGCCGAAGCTGCGAACCCGGCTCAGTCGTGCGCTAGCGAGAGCTCGAAGGACGGCCAGCCTTGGCTGGACGGGTCGCCGGCGCCGGGGGCTTCGATGCGCAGGGCAGGGCCCGACTCGGTGTCGAGCATGGTGAACGTCAGGCTGCCGCCGAAGGGGTTCGGTAGCTCGGGCACCTCGCCGGTCAGGCGCTGGGCGATCGCCGCGCGGGTGATGCGCAGGTTGGCCAGGGAGCTGCGGCGGCCGAGCTCGAGCGAGCGCAAGAGGCTCGGGTCGAGGAACAGCTGGCCCTCGTCGGACTGCTGGGGCTGTGCCGCTAGCAGGGCCTCGGCCTCGGCCCAGTCGAGCTCTTCGACGGCGCCCTGGATCGCGCGGAAGTCGACGACCTCGTCGACCAGCTCGGCACAGCGCAAGCGCTGGGAGAAGCCGTGGCGCCAAGTCTCATCGAGCGAGTCGAGGCTGCCCATCAGGTCGTCCCCACGCTCGAAGGCCTGCTCGATCGCGCGCACGGTCAGCGCGATCTCGGCGGCCGAAGCGATGTCGAACCCCGGCAGGCCGGCGTCGAGCTGGGCCAAGCCTTCGTCCAGGCGCGCCAGGCACTCGGGCGGCAGGCGGTCGATCAGGCCGCGGTCGAGCAGCGGCTCCTTGCCGGCCGTGGTCAGGATCGCCTGGCCGACCGCGTGGGCCACCCAGGTCGGCCCGCGCATTAGGTCGCCGGCGAGCTGCAGGGCCTGGAGCACGCGGTCGGTGGCCGCTTCGGGATCGCCCTCGGCCAGCAGGCGCTCGGCGTCGGCGATGGCCAGGTCCGCGAGGTGGCGCGCCAGGTTCAGGCTCGGCACGGCGACCGAAGCGCCCTCGCTCCAGTCGACCGGCTGGCCGCCGTCGGTGCGGCGCGCGCCCTCGGCCAGGTGCACCAGCGCCTGGCCGTAGGTCTCGACCACCGCGACCCGGACGGCCGGGACCTCGGGCGCGCCCTGCTCGCGCAGTCTGCGGAACAGCTGGAAGTCCGCGTCGGGCGAGTCTCCCAGCGCCTCGAAGGCCTGCTCGTAGGCCTCGTAGGCCTGGCCGCTCACGGGCTCACCGACGAGCACCGGGCGCTTGTGGTCGGCGGCCCGGGCGACGAGCTCGAGCTCGGCGCCTAGGCTGCGGGCCTCGGCCCAGCGCACTTCGGCGTGGCGCGAGACGGTCGTCGTGACGGCCATGGAAGCCACGAGCAGGACGAACGAGGTGAGGATCAGACGGCGTGGGGTGAAGAGGCGCATGGTCCTTGATCGGCCCAGCACCCCGCATCGGTGGAGCGATTTTCCAACCATCCCCCCCCTGGACCCGCAACTCCGCCTTCCTCAGGTCGTCACCATGGCCCCGCCGCCCGGTAGCATCCCTTGAGGTACCCGCCCCATGCCCATGCCCCTCTTCCCACGCACCCTGTTCAGCAAGCTCTTCTTCGGCATCCTGCTCGCGGTCCTGGCCGCGATCGGGCTGCAGGTCTACCTGATGGTCGCCATGCCGGGCGACTCGCACACCGGTCCCCTGCCCGAGCTGACCCGCGCCGAGGCCAAGCGTGCCCAGCGCCTGCGCCAGGTCGTCGAGCTGTTCGCCGACGAGCTGCCCGAGCGCGACACGCGTCACCCGGACGTGCTCGAGGAGGCCGCCGGCCGCATCCGCGCTCTGTGGGAGGCCCAGGGCCTGGAGGTCACCGAGCACGAGTTCGAGGCCCACGGCGAGTCCGTGCGCAACCTCAGCGTCGAGCTGAAGGGGACCACGCTACCCGACGAGATCCTCGTCGTTGGCGCGCACTACGACTCCTGTGCGGGCCTACCCGGCGCCGACGACAACGCGTCGGGTGTCGCCGCGATGATCGAGCTCAGCCGCATCTTCGCCAGCGCCGACGAGCGCCCCGCGCGCACCCTGCGCTTCGTCGCCTTCACCAACGAGGAGCCGCCCCACTTCCAGGGCGAGACCATGGGCAGCCTGGTCGAGGCCAGGCGCTCGGCCGCCGCCGGCGAGGACATCGTCGGCATGCTCTCGCTCGAGTGCCTGGGCTACTTCTCCGACGAGCCCGGCAGCCAGAAGTACCCCGCGCCGCTCG
Source organism: Planctomycetota bacterium (assembly GCA_029212845.1). Classification (GTDB taxonomy): domain Bacteria; phylum Planctomycetota; class UBA1135; order UBA1135; genus JARGPD01. Next base: position 915 of record JARGPD010000188.1, on the reverse strand, counting down.
ACGCCTTCTACCCCGACACCGGCGACTTCATCGGCTTCGTCGGCGACACCTCGGCGCGCAGCTTCGTGCGCCGCACGATCGGGCTGTTCCGGGAGCACGCCAGCTTCCCGTCCGAGGGCATCGCGGCCCCCGACTCGATCCCCGGCATCGGCTGGAGCGACCACTGGTCCTACTCCCAGGTCGGCTACCCGGCGGTGATGATCACCGACACGGCGCCCTTCCGGAACCCCAACTACCACGAGTCGACGGACCTGCCCGAGACCCTCGACTTCGAGCGCCTCGCGCGGGTGACCAGCGGCCTCGCCGCGGTCGTCGACGAGCTGCTCAGGGGGTAGCGTTCCGGGCCAGTGGCAGGCCAGGAGCTTGTGGGTTACCGCTCGCCGTCCTCGTCCTTGCCCCAGGCCGCGTCGAGGATCTGCTTGGCGCGCTCGTAGGCGGCCTTGGGCACGAAGAGGTCGGGCCGCGAGACGCTCATGTGGACCGCCTCACCGAGCTCGGCGAAGTCGCGGTCTTGGCCGTGCTGTAGGCACGGGATGCCCTCGACGGCGAGCAGGTTCTTGGCCAGCTCGCAGTCGACAGCGGTCGGGGCGGCAAGCAGCAGGGCGTATTCATCGGATGGACGAGTCATAGGTTGGACCTCATGCGCCTATCATGCGCCGATGTCGGCACCCCGGCCACACCTCCCTCGATTCGCCACCGTCTTCGACCCAGTACCCCGCCGCTGGCGCGACGGCAGCACCCGGTCCCGAGCGAGCAAGGCAGCGCCTCGCGAACGCGGATCGGAGGTGGAACGCGCCAACGGTACCGCATCAAGACGGCGGGTCGACGTCGGCCGTCCTACGCGTCGGCCGTTCGGACGCGTCGGCGGCCTGACGTCGACCCGCCGTTTTGATGCGGTACCGTTGGCGCGTTCCC
>JARGPD010000187.1 GCA_029212845.1 Planctomycetota bacterium | reverse complement strand
GGCCGCGGTCGGGCCAGTGGTGCACGGTCAGGATCGCGAGGGCGGCGTCGAAGCGGCCGGTCGCGATCGGCAGGGCCGTGGCCGAGGCCTGCACCACCGGCGCCGCCAGCGCTCCACGCTGGGCGATCATCTCGGCCGACAGCTCCACGGCGAGCACCCCATGGGGCCCGCTGCCCAGCACACCACCCCGTGCAGCACGAGCCAAGCCATGGGGCTCGTAGGAGCCCGCACCGGCGCCCACGTTGAGGACCGAGCGCGCGCCGCGGAGGCCGGCCCGGATGGCCGCGGCGAGGCGCGCGTCCGGGCGCCGCAGCTCGCGGTAGCCGACCCCGATCGTGTCGTAGAGCGCTGCCCCGGCAGGACGTGGCGCCTCGGTCACGCCCCAGGCTCCGACGGGCCGCCTGGGTGCCGGACCGCGCGCGTCGCGCGAGCCTTGGCCGCGCGCACGACGGCGGCCACGTGCTGCTCGGGCGCGTGGGCTGCTGCCATCAGGGCCTCAGGCGCTGGCCAGGCCCGCGCGCTCGGCGAAGCCTTCGACGAGCATCGCGTCGGCGATCTCGACCGCGAGCTCGGGGCCCGACAGGACCGCGACCAGCGAGAGGGCGAAGTCGATCGCGGTGCCGGGGCCAGAGCTGGTCATCACGCGGCCGCTGACGACGACCTTCTCGTCGGTCACGACCTCGGCGCCGGCGAGCTGGTCGCGGAAGGCCGGGTAGCTCGTGGCCCGCTTGCCATCCAGCAGGCCGGCCTCGGCCAGCACGATCGGCGCGGCGCAGATCGCGCCGATCCAGCGGCCGCGGTCGGCCATGTGCTTGCAGGCCGCGAGCACGCGGACGTCGTCGCGCAGGTTGGTCGCGCCGGGCAGGCCGCCGGGCAGGACCACGGCCTCGATCTCGTCCAGGTCGACGTCGTCGATGGTCCTGTCGGTCGCCAGCTCGATCCCGTGGGCGCCGCGCACGAGGTGCGCGCCTCCATGGCCCCCGGTGTCGCTGCGCCCGGACTCGCCGAGGTCCACCACCAGGACCTTGATGCCCGCGCGTCGCAGGACGTCGATCACGGTCACAGCTTCGATCTCTTCGAAGCCGTCGGCGAGGGGGAGGAGGATGCTCTGGGCGTTGCTCATGGTCGGAGTGGTTGAGGGAGGGGGGTGCGAGGAGGAGCCCGTGGACTTTACTCCAGGAAGGTGCCCCGGGGCCAATCGTGGGTCACTCGGCGCGCTGGGTGCGCGAGAACAGCAGCGACTCCGGGCCCTTTGGGTCGAGCCGCACGGGGCCGCCGCGGTGGAAGCCGAGCTTGGTCAAGAGCGCGATCGAAGCGGCGTTGGACTCGGAGGTGACCGCCAGCACCTGCTCGATGCCGAGGCGCGTGAGGCAGTCGGCGAGGGCCGCCTCGGCGGCCTCGGTCGCGAAGCCACGGCCGGTGTGCTCGGCGAGGAAGGCGAAGCCGAGGTCCGGGGCCGGCAGGATCGGGCGCGCGAGCAGGCCCATGATCCCGATCAGCGTGCCGGTGTCGCGCCGCTCGACCCCGTACATGCCAAAGCCATGCTCGCGATAGAAGTGCACGCAGGCGCGATTCATGTAGTCGATCGCGCCCTCGGGGGTCGTGATGCCGAGCTCGGCGATGTGCTCGCGGAACCCGGGGTCGTTGACCAGCTCGAGCAGGAAGGCCACGTCGGTGGTGGACTCGGGATCGAGCTCACGCAGGGTCAGGTTCGGCGTGGTCAGGGTGGGTGCGTGCATGGCGTCGGGGCGTCGCGGCCAGGGTACCAGCACGGCCGCGGCGACGCGCGGGGGTGGCCTGGGATACGGCGCCAGGGGAGCCCTGCCAGGCTGCGCCGACCCTATGCTGGCCGGATGACCGAAGTCCCCAGCCCCGAGCCCGTCCTGGTCAGCGCCTGCCTGCTCGGCCTGGCCTGTCGCTTCGACGCCTGCGCCGCCAAGGACACTGCGCGCGCCGGCCTGGCCGCGGCCCTCGCCGAGCTCGGCGACATCGAGGTCGTCGGCTTCTGCCCCGAGCAGGCCGGTGGGCTCGCCACCCCCCGCCCACCGGCGTGGATCGAGGCCGACTCCGCGGCCGCCGTGCTGCGCGGCGAGGACCGGGTCGTGACCGAGGCCGGGGCCGACGTCACCGCGGCCTTCGTCAACGGCGCCGAGGCCGCCCTCGCCGTCGCCAAGGAGCGCGGCATCCGGCGCGCGATCCTCAAGGAGCGCTCGCCCTCCTGCGGCGTGGCCAGGACCCACGTCGACGGCGCCCTGGCCGAGGGCCCCGGCGTCACCGCCCAGCTGCTCGGGGACGCGGGCCTCTCGGTGCGCGGGGTCTAGCCCGCGCGAGCCAAGTTGCCCCACTCGCTCGCCCCACGCCGAGGTCGGCCGAGCGCCCCCACCCGCGCGGCCCTTGGCCTAGCCTCAACCCGCCGCCAGCCCACCGACGCCGGCCGATCGCCAGCCGCGAATCCACGCCACAGGGACCGTCCCCGCGCCCGCCACGCGCTCCGGGGCGGGTTCCTGGCGCGTCTCCACGCACGGCTGCCTAGAACCGGGTAACCTTGTCTCCTGCCGGGACTTCCACCGGCCTCGCCGACCCTTCCTCCCCCCCTAGAACCTCAACGGACCAACGAATATGGCCATCATCCCGATGCGCGTCATGCTGGACCACGCGGCCGAGCACGGCTATGGCGTGGGCGCCTTCAACGTCAACAACATGGAGCAGATCCAGGCGATCATGATGGCCGCCCAGGAGACCGACTCGCCGGTCATCGTGCAGGCCTCGCGCGGCGCTCGCTCGTACTCCAACGACAACTACCTGCGGCACCTGATGATCGCCGCGTCCGAGCTGAACCCGAACATCCCGATCGCGATGCACCAGGACCACGGCAACTCGCCGGCGACCTGCATCAGCGCCATCGAGATGGGCTTCAGCTCGGTGATGATGGACGGCAGCCTGGAGGAGGACGGCAAGACGCCCGCGTCCTGGGACTACAACGTGCGCGTGACCAAGGAGGTCGTCGACTACGCCCACGCGCGCGGTGTGACGGTCGAGGCCGAGCTCGGCTGCCTCGGCGGCATCGAGGACGGCCAGGGTGCCGGCCTCTCCGAAGAGGAGGCCCAGGACCACCTGACCGACCCGACCGAGGCCGGTGACTTCGTCGAGCAGACGAACTGCGATGCCTTGGCCGTCGCGATCGGCACGAGCCACGGCGCCTACAAGTTCAAGAAGAAGCCGACCGGCAAGGTCCTGCGCATGGACGTGATCGCCGAGATCCACCGCCGCATGCCGAACTGCCACATGGTCATGCACGGCTCGTCTAGCGTGCCGCAAGAGCTGCTGGCGATCATCAACGAGTACGGCGGCGAGATGCCCGAGACCTACGGCGTGCCCGTCGAGGACATCCAGGAAGGCATCAAGCACGGCGTGCGCAAGATCAACGTCGACACCGACAACCGCCTGGCCATGACCGGCGCGATCCGCAAGGTGCTGACCCTCGAGCCGGGCGCCTTCGACCCGCGCGACTACCTCAAGCCCGCGCGCCAAGCGATGAGCGAAGTCGTCGCCGCCCGCATGGTCCAGTTCGGCCAAGCCGGCCACGCCGGCGGCGTCGAGATGAAGACCCTCGACGAGATGAAGTCCTACTACCTGGCCAGCGTCTAAGCACGCCAGCTCGGAACGAGCGCGCGGCCGCGCCTCCTCGCAATGAGGGGGCGCGGCCGCGTTGCCTTGGGTCATCGCCCCGGGGGAAGCTGGGCTTTCGAGATCATCCGAGCAGGCGCTGCATCCCGATTCGGATCGTCGCTGCCATCCGATCTGGAGGGACGGGCTTCGTGACGGCGGCGAGGATCTGGGCGGCGCGTAGCATCGCCTCTGAGCGCGGCTCTGCGAACTGGGCCAAGTTCTTCGCCAGCCGCCCCTGCTCTTGGGTCTTCAGGCCGAGGCTTGTGACCGAGCTGGCCAGCGCATGCAGCGCGGCCGAGAAGAGCACGATCGTCGCGTAGACATAGACGAGGTCCTTCGCGCGCTTCTCGAGGCCTTGGCGCGCGTCGAGCACGAGCAGCTTGTGCACGAGGAAGGCAGCTGGGCACACGACCCGGATCGTGCCCACTTCGCCGCCCAGGTCCAGCTCCTATGGAGACTGCAAGAGCAGCCTGACACCTTCGAGTTCGTTGAGCTCAAGCCCGCCGTAGTCGCGCTCGCCTCGCCCCTCTCGCCCCGGTGCCCCGCGGGGAGTGATGAACTGCAAGTACGAGGCTTGGCCCGTCTCGCCCCTGTAGTCGTAGGTCCGCTTGCCACCAACGGAGCTCGGCGTATCCGCCTCGAAGTCGTGTCGCTGCAAGGCGTCGAGGATCCTGCGATCCCGGATGGGCTTGGCCTGCCCGCGTGCGGGCACAGCGATGTCGATGTCCCCGGTGGAGAGCAGCGGGTCGAGCAGCGGGTCGAGCAGCGGGTCGAGCAGCGGGTCGAGCTGCGGGCCGGCCAAGGCATGCCGCCCGAACAAGCGGAACGCGCTGCCGCCGACGAGCACGATCTCGCCAGCGACCTCCTTGAGAGCTCTGGCTGCGCTGAGGAGGATCGGCTCGTCCACTCAGACTCCCTCCAGTCCCAGGTGACTCAGGATCGCCTCGGCTTGCTCCTGGCCTCTTGCGGGATGATCGCGCAGGTCGAGCCAGCACTGCAGGATGTCTGCGACCGGGATGCGGTCGCGCAGGACCCGCCCGCGGAAGACAGACTCGGGGAATCCCGGGACCCAGACCTCGACATCACCGGGGCCCGCAAGCCAAGCTGCTCGAGGCCCGCTTGCGAAGGCGACTCCATGTAGAGCTGAGGAGGTGCACTGCGAACGACGCGCAATCGATGCATGGAACATGCGGAGATTCCCGCGAGCGCGCGGCGGCCATGGAGCTGCTCGAGGTCCGGTACAGCCTCGTCGGGATGAGGCAACCGAATGGCCTCCAGGAGTTGGTCCTCAGGATCGCCTACCGGTAGCAGGAAGCTCGCTTGGAAGATGCGCGCTGGCCCGCGAGCTGCGCCGGCCCAGGCTGAGAGCAGAGACCCGACGCGCACCAGCCGCGGAGGGATCCCCGCCGGGTCCAGCCAGCCGCCCCGGTCCAACGCCGCGAGCAAGCGCGACACGCTGCCCGGCGAGATGGCTGCAGCCTTCGCGAGCTCGCGCACCCCCTGATAGCGCGCGCCTCTTCTAGGCCTGCCCAGGATGGAGACCCTGGGCACCGCCATGAGATCACGCTCGATGCGCTCCCCGAGCAAGACCTTGATCAGCCACTGCCCCAGGTCGGAGAACGCCGACCCGCTCGGGATGCCTCCCCCCGGTGCCTGTCTTCGAGCGAGGGCCGAAGGTCCGAGCAACGCAGCGAGCGGACTCGCTTCCCGCTCGGAGGGTTCCAGCGAGAGGAGCACCTCTCCTGCCGCGCTTCGAACCTCTGCCCAGCCCCGCGCATCGACGATCCCCAGCGCGACGCCCGGCGCGAAGTCGCTGGCATAGTCCTGGAGCATCTGGACCATGCCCAGGGAGATGTCCCGAACGGCCAGGACGACCATGGGCTCTCGCTTGGGTCCGGGGGAGCGCTCGATGCGCTGGTGAATGCGCAGGACGGAGTCCGCCAGGGCTCCTTGCAGGATCTCCGACACCGGCCGGTGGCGCAGGGAGCGCACCTCCACGAGGTAGCGCTGCCCCTGGATGCACACCTCGAGCGCCCCACCTGGGAACGAGACGTCCAGCCTGGCCCCGGCGAGGACGCTCCCCACGGCTCGGTCCATGTCGCTCCTTGAACTCATCAAGGGGGCCTATCGACCAAACGTTCGACGGAAGCAATACGTTTCGCCATCGAAATACGTTTTGGTCAAGCGAGACAAGATGATGTCGGGCAGGCGCTCCGGGCCCCTCAAGGGGCGTCGCCCGGCCGAGGGGCTCCGACAGGCCCGGGAGACCACCCCCAGCAGCGCAGGGAGAGCCCGAGCCCATCGTGAGGCGTGGCGACGGCTGCCCGGGATCGTCCCCATGCAGAGTGCCTGGTCCGCTCACTCTCCGTCGATGCTCGGCAGGGCGAAGCGGGTGAGGGTCAGGTCCGCGTCCACGAGCAAGAGCTCTTCGCCGCTCGCCGAGAAGCCGAGCCGCGCCTCGTCGGCCAGCTCGAGACCGACCAGGTCCCAGGCCTTCCAGACCCCCGGGCTTGGCATGGTCAACAGCAGCGGCTGGCTCACCGAGGGCAGGACCCAGGGCCCGGCGTGCTGGGGCGCGTCGACACCGATGGGCTCGTCCCCCATCACCAGGGTCCAGGCCTCTTCGACCTCGAGGTCTGGACCGCAGACGAGGATGCGGCCCGTGGTCGGCTGGTCGCCGTGCCGCGGTCGCTCGAGCCGCTCCCAGATCCAGGTGCTGCCGTCCGGCGCGAAGGAGACGTCCCGCACCGCCTTGATCCAGCTTCCGTCCCGAGCCTGCTCGATGCGGCCGATCGGCTCGCCGTCCGCCGCGCGCACCTCGGGGCCGTCGGTGTAGGTCCACCACCAGCTGCGCTCGCCGTCGGTTCCCATGGAGGCAGAGCGCTGGAGGTCCATGCGTCCGACGTAGGCACCCTCGGCATCGAAGCGCACCCAGGGATCCGGCGTGGGCCCGGAGTCCATGTCGAGGTCCAGCAGCTCGAACCCATCGAGCTTCGCCCACACGCCGCCTTCGGGTTCGACCACGAGCTCTGGCCAGGTCTCGACGGCATGCACGAGCTCGGCCGGTAGGTGGGCGATGTGGAGCCGCTCGCCCGACTCGCTCCACGCATGGATCGAGCCCGTGCGCTGGTCCTGCAGGCAGATGCGGCCGTTGCCACGGATCGCCGGCGGGCCCGGATCGTAGACGACGTCGGGGCTGGCCAGGGCGTCGTGGCTGCGCACCACGGCGCCGAGGTCGTCGAGCTCGAGCAGCTGGAAGCCATCGGTGGTCCACAGGCTGCCGTCGGATGCAGCGCGCAGGTAGCGCGTGAGCTCCTCGGGCTGGCCACCGTCCTCGAGCCTCACGTCGAGCGGCTCGCTGGTGCCCGCCTCCAGGTCCATGCGCCAGCTGCCCGGCTCGCCGGCGAAGTCGCTCACCAGCAGACCGCCACGCCGATCGGGCCGCAGCTCGGACGGGTTGCTCGGCTCCTGGCCCCAGGCCTGCTCGAGGTCCACGGTGCGCTGGTACTTGCCGTCCGCGCCGAAGAGCTGCAGCTGGTCGCGGACAGCGTCGAGCACGACGATCAGGTCACCGCCGACGACCGTCATCTCGTCCGGCGAGAAGAGCATGGACGGGTCCCGGTAGTCGCTGTCCACGCGCCACAGCAGCTCGCCGCTCGGGTCCAGGCACAGGAGCGCATGGGTCATGGTCGAGCGGAAGCGAAGGGTGACCAGCAGGATGAGTGCGCCGGTGTCGAGGCGCGCTGCGGCTTCGACCTGGGGCACGGTCGATCCATACGCCGCCGCACGGATGCCAGGAAGCTCCACAAGCTGCGCAGCGCCGCTGACCTCACCCCCCACCAGCCAGCACTGCTCGAGCCACCCGGGGCCGAGGTAGGCCATGCGCGTCACCAGCCACTCGTCCCCGCCCAGGTCGTACCAGGAGACCGAGGGGCGACCCGCGCCCTCGGGTAGCGGCGGTAGGTCGGGCAGTGCCGCGGACTCGTGGGCTCC
>JARGPD010000186.1 GCA_029212845.1 Planctomycetota bacterium | reverse complement strand
GTCGGCGGCCTGACGTCGACCCGCCGTTTTGATGCGGTACCGTTGGCGCGTTCCCCATGTCGGCCGCCGTCCAGCTGCGGTGCCGCTTGCGCGTCCCCCCGCCATGTAGAGGCAACACCGCTGGCAACACCGTCGGCAACACCGTCGGCAACACCGTCGGCAACACCGTAGGCAACACCGTCGGCAACACCGTAGGCAACACCGTCGGCAGCACCGCTGGCAGCACCGTAGCCAACACCGTCGGCAGCACCGTAGGCAACACCTTTGGCAACACCTTTGGCAACACCGTCGGCAGCACCGTTGGTGTGTTATCGGCGGAGGCGGAAGTGGACGGTGTGCAGGAAGCCGCGGGCTCGGGCGGCTTCGGTCAAGCCGGTCACGTCGAAGCGCCAGAGGGGTGCAGCCGACATGGCGGCCTGGTCCAGCCGGCGGTGGCCCGAGCTGGACTCCAGCTTGACCAGGATCACTCGGCCTTCGGCGTCGAGCTCGAGCCGCAGGGTCGCGTCACCCTCCTCGCGCAGGCGCTGGGAGACCGCCGGGTACTCGGGATCGCGGCCCTCGAGGCGCGCTGGCGCAGGCAGCGGCTCGTCGGCCCCGGTCGTCCCCCCATCGTCAGGCTCGACCTGCTCCTTTGCCGTCCTTTCGTCACCAGGATCAACCTCCCCCTCGGTCGTCACGTCCTCGCTAGGCTCGGCCGTCACTCCCTCATCTAGGTCGTCGGTGGAGTCCGGGACTTCGCTCGCGGACTCCTCCGGCGCCGCGTCCGACTCCGCCAGCCTGTCACGGGGCTCGGGCTGCTCTGCTTCCAGCTCGGGACGCAGCTCCGGCACATCAACGGGCGGCGGCGCCACCCCTGGGCTGATCGCGATCACGTCGGGGTCGAGGGGCCGCACCAAGAAGCGACCGTTGGCCGCGAGGCGCTCGTCGCTCCACTCCGACACCGGCACCTCCTCGAGGGGCTCGTCCTCCCAGGCTGGCTCCTGGAGCTCCGGGGCCGAGACCCAGGACTCGGCGAAGTCGGTCGGGCCGCCGGTCGGCAGGGGCTCGAGCCGCTCGCGCTCCTCGCGCGTCAGGTCCGAGGGCACCGCAGGCTCGACCAGGTCGGCCCGGGACGGCGCCGCGACCACCAGCGTTCGCTCCGGCGCAGGTGCGCTGCTGTGCAGCCCAACTCCGAAGAGCGCGCCCAGCACGACGGCATGCACGACAGCGGACAGCCCGAGACTCCCGAAGGCCCTGGGCTCCCTTGCTGCCGGGTGCGTGCCGCGGGGTGAGGTCATGGGGTCCAGTGGATCCCGAGGCTGAGGGCGAAGCCGGGCGCGTCGAAGCCCGAGCCGTGCATGCGGTAGTCCGCGTTGAGCAGGTTGTGGACCCCGAAGAACCAGCGCGAGTCCCCGCCGAGCCCGCTGCCGTCACCCTCGCCGAGCGGCCCCCAGATGTCGATGTCGACGCGCGCCCAGCCCGGCGTGCCGTTGGGGTCGATGCGCGGGTCGCTGACGTCGCCGGGGTGCAGGTCGTCCTGGCGGTCGGCCATGTTGAGCCCGAGGCGCACGGCCTCGAACCCGGGGCCGAAGTGCCCATGCCCGGCGCGTCCCTCGCGCCCGTCGAGCGGCGTCCAGGTCAGGCCGACCGAGCCGTGCAGCGGCGGCACCCGGCGCCAGTCCACGCCGTCGAAGGGCGCCGTGCCGCTCGAGACGTCGATCGTCGAGTCGTGCTGCCGGCCGCTCACCACCGCCGCGCCATAGTCGAGCTCGAAGGTGTCGGTCAGCACCATCGCGCCGCCGACCTCGAAGCCGATCAGACGCAGCTCGCCGGCGTTGTCGCGCAGGTAGATCTCGTCGCCGGTCGCCGGCGTCCCCGGGTCCTGCAGGCGGCGCCCGATCACGTCGTCGATCTCGGTCACGAAGACCGCGCTGGAAAGGCTCGAGCCCTCGCCCGTGTAGTCGTAGGCCAGCTCGGCGGTCAGGCTCGTCTCGGGATCCAGGTCGCTGTTGTGCAGCTCGGTGCCGCCGCCGAAGTCGCCGTCCTTGGCGAGGTCGTCCAGGTTCGGCGCCCGGAAGCCCTGGGCCAGGGTCGCCGAGACGCGGTGCCCCGGCGCGAGGTCGCGCGCCGCCTGCAGGCTCGCGGTCAGGGCGCTGAAGTCGCCGTCCTCGGACGGGCCTCCACCGAAGCCGTCGAAGCCGAAGGAGTGCGCGCTGAAGCGCACCCCGGCGGTCACGTCGACGGGCTCGAAGCTGAAGATCTCGTCCTGCAGGAACAGGCCCAGCGAGCTGTAGTCCGCGTTGGGCGCGAACTGCCCGTCCTTGTCCGTGCCCACGGTGGTGACGAGGTCCGTGTCACGGCGGAACGAGTCGACCTCGTCGTGGTCCACGTCGAGCCCGTAGGTCAAGAGGTGCTCGTCACCGAGCAGCTTCTGCCACTCGAGCGAGAGGCCGATCGACTCGACCTCGTCGCGCTCGAAGCGCAGGGTCGATGCACCGAACGCGATGCGCTCGCGCTCCTCGTCGTAGGTCTTGGCCGAGAGGCGCAGGTGGAAGCTGTCGGCGAAGTCGTAGTCGAAGGACTCGTCGGAGAAGCCCAGCACCAGCGCGCGCCGATCCTGGAGGGTGAAGTGGTGGCGCTCGTCGGACGGATTGGTCTGGCCGAAGCCCACGATCAGCTTGTCCGTGCGCGGCACGTCCTCGTCGCGGTGCATCCACGTCGTCAAGCTCAGCTCCTGATCCTCGCCCAGGTCGCGCACCCACGACAAGAAGGCCGCGTTGCCGCCGTAGCCCGTGTGCGGCACCTCGCCACCGGCCGAGGACAGGTCGTCGTAGTCGTACAAGCTGCCCATCGCCAACAGCCCGTCCTCTTCGGTCGCCCAGCCGACCTGGGGGGTCACACGGCCGCCCATGGTCGCCGTGCTCGCGTTCAGGTCGACCGCGTAGCCGAGGTACTCGCCGCTCGCGACCGGGCGCTGGCGACGGGTGTGGATGTGGATCACGCCGCCGATCGCATCCGAGCCGTACAGCACCGAGGCCGGCCCGCGCAGCACCTCGATCCGCTCGACCACGGCCGGGTCGATGGTGTTGAGGATCTGGTTCGGCCCGAAGCGCGTGGTCGCGTCGTTCAGGCGCACGCCGTCGACCAGGATCAAGACCTGGTTGCCGGTCAGCCCGCGCACGAAGGCCGAGCCGCCGCCCAGGTTGGTCTCCTGCAACCAGACGCCGGGTCCGGCGGCGGCGGCCAGGGCCTGGGGCAGGGAGCGCCGGCCGGTCGCGCGGATGGCCTCGCCCTCGATCACCGTGCGCTGGGAGGCGGGGGCTGTGACGGGCGCCTGGTCGCGCGGGGCGTACACGTAGCTCTCGGAGGAGCCGAGGTCCTGGGCGGGCGCGAGTGCGGGCAGGAGGAGCAGGAAGGAGAGACTCATCGGGGGGACTGCGATGGGGTGGAGGCGGCCGGGCGTCGAGCGTGCGTGAACGCGAAGTGGGCCAGGCCGGTTCAGGCCAATCCCCTGGAAATAGGAGGGGCCGCCCTCGAGGTGGACCGCGTCAGTCCCCCGTGTATCCCAGGGCCTCGAGCTCGGCGGCCTCGCTGTCGCTGATCGCGCGCGCGGCGCGGCCGACGGGGCGCGCGCCCGCGCGGTACTGCTCGAGCAGCGCCTGGTACTTGGCCACGAGCTCAGGCTCGCGCTCGGCGAGGTTGTCGACCAGGCCCGGATCGACGGTCCAGTCGTAGAGGAACAGGTCGCCTGCGTTGATCACGGTCGTGCTGACCGTCGGGCCGTCGGGCCCCGCGACCGTCTGGGTGCCGAACTGGAACCCGTCGCGCAGGGTCGCGATGAAGTGGTACTGCTCGTCACGACAGCCGACCTGCAGGCGGTTGGCGTGCTCGAACCACAGCACGCGGTCCTGGGCCGACGCGCTGCCGGCGGCCACAGCGACCAGGTCGCGATGGGCTGGCACCTCGACCAGGCCGAGCTGGGACAGCACGGTCGGCACGATGTCGCGGTTGGTCACGCGCTGGCCCACGCGCCCGCCGTCGGTCTGTCCGGGTAGGCGCAGGATCAGGGGCACGTGCAGGGTCTCGGGGAAGAGCCCGCGGTGGTTGTAGTAGTTGCCGCGCTCGCCGAGGAACTCGCCGTGGTCGGCGGTCACGATCGCGAGCGTGTCGCCCAGCCGCGAGTCGAGGCCCGCGAGCAGCTGCCCCATCAGGCGGTCGGTGTAGGCGACCTCGACGTGGTAGTGGTAGTCCGCGTACTCCTCGCTCTTGATGCCCTCGAGGAAGGCCAGCTCGGCGGGCAGCTTGTTGACCGGCGGCAGCGGCGGCTCGGCGGTCAAGGGGTCGGGCACGCCGATGCCGGTATCGGCCACGAACTCGTCGACGAAGCCATCGGGCAGCTCGTAGGGCGTGTGCGGGTCGAACAGGTGCACCCACAGGAAGAAGGGCCCCTCGTCCTCCCACTCCGCGAGCCACTCCAGGGCGCCTTCGACGGCGATGCTGCCGTCGAGCCCGCTGGTGGCCTCGGAGGGGATGAACTGGTCGAAGCCCTGGCCGAAGCCGGCGCCGGGTGAGATCGCGCCCTGGCAGACCACGGCCGCGGTGCGGTAGCCGGCGCCGCGCAGGCGCTCGGCGAGGGTCGTGTTGCCCGGCGCGAGCGAGCCGTAGTTGTCGAACAGGCTGTGGTCCTGGACCGAGGTGCCGGTCAGGATCGAGGCGTGGGAGGGCTGGGTCGAGTTGACCGCGCTCCAGGCGTCCTCGAAGACGAAGCCGGCCGCCGCGAAGGCGTCCAGGTTGGGCGTGCGCACCAGCTCGGGACGCGGGCTGGTCTCGGGCCGGCCGGCCGCGATGGACTGGTAGCTGCCGAGCGCGTCGAAGCGCAGGGTGTCGAGGGTCACCAGCACGATGTTCGGCCGGCGGTCCTCGATCAGCTTGCCGGTCACCAGCGGCGCGCCGTACAGGACTCGGGCGCGGGGCGAGGGCGAGGGGCGCGCGCTGGTGGCGCGAAAGCGCAGGGTCAGCTCTTCCCCGGCAAAGGCCGACAGGTCGGCGGCCAGGGTGTGCCAGGACTTGGCCTGCTTGCGCTCGTCGGGCACGGTCAGGCTGGCGACCTCGGTCACGCTGCCGTCGCTGCGACGCGCCTCGACGGTCACGTCGATGGGGTCGTTGGGCGTTCCGGGGGAGCGCGCGACCTTCAGCTCGAGCCGCCCACCCACGGGCACGACCACGGTGTCCTGCAGGACCTGGTCGAGGTCCGCCGGCCAGGCGCGGTAGGAGCGGCGGCCGACCAGGATCAGGCCACCGTCGGCGGGCGCGGTGCTGCCGGGCTCGAGGCCCTCGGCGCTGGGGCTGTCGCCGGCGGCGAAGGGCTCGTGGTAGAAGCTGATCTTGGTCAGCTCGAAGCCCTGCAGGCGGTTCGCGCTCGGGCGCAGCAGGAGGCCGTTGACCTCGCCGGCCCAGGTCTCGGCCCCCAGCAGGGAGAAGCTGACCGTCTGCAGCTCGGCGCTGGCCTCGGTGATCGACGAGCGGAAGCCGCCGCCGAGGGGCGAGGACCCGTTCCAGACCAGGTCGGAGCGGGCCACGCTGTAGGCGGCTAGCTCGACGTCGAAGGCGTTGACCTCGGTCGCCGCGATCGCGCCCCGGAAGACCAGGGCCGGCCGCTCGGGGGAGCCCTCCAAGGGGGCGATCCAGATGCCTCCGCGGCTGGCCTCGCCCTCGACGACCTTGCCGCCGGTCAGCTCCCAGCCCTCGGGGAGGCCCCCGGAGAAGTCGAATTCGGCCAGCTTCAGGCGCGCGCCGGCGAGGGCCTCCACCGGCGAGCTGCCGTCCTCGAGGCGCAGGTCGAGGTGCTGGACCCCCGTCGCGAGGGGCGGGCCAGACTCCTTGCCGCAACCGAGCAGGCCCGTCGTCAGGAGCAGGCCGCAGGCGAGCTGGGCCAGGAAAGAAGGGGTGCGCATGGAATCCGGAGTCGGGGTGGGGTCCTCGGTGGGCCGAGGATTCTATCCCGATGCCGCGATCCGGGAGCTTCCGGGCGGGCGGATCCCGTCCCTTGGGTGCCGATCCGGTCGGCGGGGGGACGCACGTGCGAGCGCGAGAATGGAGCGGCTGAAGGGACTTGAACCCTCGACATCAACCTTGGCAAGGTTGCGCTCTACCACTGAGCTACAGCCGCTCTCAAGGGGGGCTAAACATAGCACCGGCTCGGCGGCGGTCAACCCCTACGGGTGGGGATTTGGGGATTCGCGTGCTCGAGGGGCGAGGTCGCGGGGTCGGAGGGGATTCCACGAAGATCCGGATCCACCCGCCCCACAAATCAAACGTTCGTTTAGAACTACCGTTCGACATGCCTACACCACCACCCACAGCCGGTGAGCCCACGGCGGAGCGCCTCCTGGACGCCGCCGAGCAGCTCTTCGCCCAGCGCGGCACGAGCGTCTCCGTGCGCGAGATCACCGCGGCCGCCGACGCCAACCTGGCCTCGGTCAGCTACCACTTCGGGTCCAAGGACGGGCTCCTGCAGGCCCTCCTGAGGCGTCGCCTGGACCCGATCAACGAAGCCCGCCTGGCCCTGCTCGACCGGTTCGAGGCCGCCGTGCCGCCGGGTGCTGCCGTGCCCCTGGAGCGCATCGTCGAGGCCTTCGTGCGCCCGGCCCTCGACCCCGCCGCCAACCCCGGCCCCCACTTCATGCAGATCATGGCGCACCTGCATGCCAGCCACGAGCCGGTCGCGGCCGAGTTCTTCCGCGAGGTCTTCGAGCCCCTCGTAGACCGCTTCCTGACCAGCTTCTCCGCCGCCCTGCCCGACCTGCCGCCCGCGCGCCTGCACCTGCGCATGCACCTTTTGGTCGGCGCCACCGTCCACGCCCTCATGGCCCAGCACTCCCCCAAGTGCCCGCTGCCCAAGGACCTCGCTTCGCCCCTCGACCCCACCGACGTGCTCGACGAGCTCGTCGAGTTCTGCGCCGCAGGCTTCCGCCATGGTTGATCCCCAGACCCTCCCGAAGGCCCTCCTGCTCGCCGCAGGCCTGGCCCTCCCCGCCTGCCAGACGCCGCCCGGTGCGGCCGAACCGGTGCGCCTCGACCAAGCCCTCGAGCTACCCGCCGCTTGGTCCCGCGCCGGCGAGGCTGGCACCTGGGCCGCCGGTGGCTGGTGGCGCGACCTCGCCTCGCCCGAGCTCGACGCCCTCGTCGAGGCTGGCCTTGCCGGCAGCCCTGACCTAGCCTCCGCGGCCCAGGCCGTGCGCATCGCCTCCCTGCGCCTCGACGCGGCCGGCGGCGCGGGCCTGCCCCAGGTCGACGCCAGCCTGAGCCTGGCGCGCGCCCGCAACAACTTCGTCGGCCTGCCGATCCCCGGCGGCGGCGACGTGCTGACGACCTACTCGTCCAGCCGCGCCCTGTCCCTGAACGTGGCCTGGGAGCTGGACGTCTGGGGACGCCTCTCCAACCAGGAGGCCGGCACCCTGGCCCAGCTCGAGGCGACCAGCTTCGAGTGGCAGGCCGCGCGCCTCAGCCTGACCGCCCAGGTGGCGCGCCTGGCCCTCGGGCTCGGCGTCGCCCAGGCCCAGGTCGACCTGAGCCGCGCCGGCCTCGCCAACGCCGAAGCCCAGCGGGCCGCGGCCGCGGGGCTTTCGGTGCGGGGGGTGGGGGCGCCCGCGGCCCCCCTCCCCGCCCGCGCCGCCGCGACCGGGGCGGGGGCCGACCTGGCCGAGGCGCGTCGCAACCTGCGCAGCCTCGAGCCGGTCCTCCACGCCCTCGTCGGGCGCGCGCCGGGCACCACGGGCGAGGTCGACACCGCCGCCCTCGCCGCCCTGGTC
>JARGPD010000185.1 GCA_029212845.1 Planctomycetota bacterium | reverse complement strand
GCCGAAGCAGGCCTAAGGGGCTTCTAGACATAGGTTTAGGCCTAGGGGCCTAGGATCATTCGGACTCATGGAGGTTACAAGACTACGAGCGTAGTCTATGACTACACACGTAGTCGGAACCCTATCCCCCAGCCCCGAGCCTCCCCATGAGCGACCCCCTGCCCCGCATCTCCGACGCCGAGTGGGAGGTCATGCTCCTGCTCTGGGAGCGCGCACCACGCACCGCGAACGACGTCGCCGCGACCCTCGGTCCGGTGCATGACTGGAACGAGCGCACGGTCAAGACGCTGCTGGCGCGGCTGGTCAAGAAGGGCGCCCTCGCGGCGACCCCCGACGGCAAGCGCTACCTCTACGAGCCCGCGATCAGCCGCGACGCCTGCGTGCGGCGCGAGACGCGCTCGTTCCTCGACCGGGTCTTCGGCGGGTCGGCGAGCCCGCTGTTGGCGCACTTCGTCCGCGAGGGCGAGCTCGGCGCGGGCGAGCTCGAAGAGCTACGCGCCCTGCTCGACGCGGAGGCCGGCGAGCCCGGCGGCGCGGGGGACAGCCGATGACCCCCTTCATCGAGCCCAGCGCGGACGCCCTGGTCGCCGCCCTCTGGCGAACGTCCTGGCAGGTCGCGCTCCTGGTCTGCCTGGTGCTGGTGCTGCAGGCCCTCTTGGGCAAGCACCTCTCGCCGCGCTGGCGCTACGGCATGTGGGTCGTGGTCGTGGCGCGGGCGGCCCTGTTCCCCCTGGCCCCGCTCGAGGTCGGCGCCCACGTCACGCCCCTCGCCTGGACGGTCGAGTCGATGGCCAGCTTGCGCCCGAGCCCGGGTGTCGGCGTTGGGGCGGAGGCAGGCTCCGGGGAGCCCATGGGAGCGGCCTTGGGCGCGGGGATGCCGCGCCACGCCCTAGCCGCGCAGGCGCCACCGCTCGGGGGCGGCGGCGAGGGGGTGCCGGCCTTGGTCCAAGGCCGCACTCGCCCAGTCGACCCGGACAAGGCGGGGCCTGCGCTGACGGTGGACCCTGCCCAGGACGAGCTAGCCGAAGTGGCGCTGGCCGCGACCAGAGACCCGCGCCCGGCCAGCAACGGCAGCCGCCTGTTCCTGCCCTCGGACGGAGCGCCCGTGCCCCTCGGCTCGAGTCAACCCGCGGCCCCCTCTGCGCAGCTGGCTGGAGAAGCCGCGGGCGCCCCGGCCGGCTCGGCCTGGCCCGGGCGGCTGCTCTTGGCCTGGGCCCTCGGCTCGGGCTTGCTGCTGGCGCTGCTCGTGCGCGCCGAGCTGCGCTTCCAGGGCCTCTGCCGCGACCTGCCGGAACTCGACGACGCGCGCCTCGGCCGCGCCCTGGCGCGCGCGGCCCAGGTCGCCGGCCTCGGCGCCCCGCCGCGGCTGGTGGCCGCCAGCTTCGTGCGTGGCCCCGCCGTGACCGGCCTGCGCCGCCCCGTGCTGCTGGTGCCGCCCGGCTTCGGCGCCGACCTCGACGCCCAGGCCCTCGACCAGGTGCTCCTGCACGAGGCCTTCCACCTGCGCCGCCACGACGTCCACGCCAACGCCGGCCTGGCCGTGGTGCGCGCGCTCTTCTGGTTCCACCCCCTGATGCACCTGGCCCTCGCCCGTCTGATGGGCGCGCGCGAGAGCCTGCGCGACTGGGAGGCCCTCGCGGCCACCTCGGCCACGCATCCGCGGGCCTACGCGGAGACGCTCTTGCACCTAGCCGGCGGCGGCCAGACAGCCGCGGCAAGCTCGACCACACCCCTCGCCGCGCCCTTGTTCCTGCCGCTCCTGCGGCGCCACCACGACCTCGAGAGGAGGATCCTCATGATCGCACGCTTCGACGCCCGCTCGCACCGCTCCTGGACCCTGGGGCTGGCCTCTTGCCTGGCCATCGGCTGGCTAGGATTCACCGCCCCGAGCTTGGCCGAGCCCGGACCACTGCAAGCCCCAGGACGGCCCAGCCTCGGAGCCCTGAACACGCCCGGTGCGCCGAGTACGGGCAAGCGCCCGCGCCTGCGCGTCGAGCGCACCTCGCCCGAGGCCGACTGGCACCGGGACCTGCGCCTGGCCCTCGACCAGCCGCTCGCGACGCCGCCGCCCGGCGGCACGATCGCCGAGCAGATCGAGCTGCTGGTGGCCTCGGCCGGGGCCAACCTGATCTGGCTCCGTGGGTCCGACGAGGACCTCGACCGCTCCTTCCCGCCCGTCGCGGCGGCCACGCCGGCGCGCTACCTGGACCAGCTCTTGGACCTGTTCGGCTCGGACCTCGGCTGGACCCTCGCCTACCGCTCGGTGGTGATCGGCTACTCCCACGAGCTGCCGCGCACCATGGACCTGCGCATCTACGACATCGAGCCGCTGCTCGAGCTGGGTTACCTCCCCGACGACCTGATCGCCTACCTGATGGACTTCGGCCACGACGGCTACGAGGCCTGGGAGCGTGAGCACGCCAGCATCCAGGCGGCCGGGCCGCTCTTGATGGTGCGCAACGACTACCGCGTGCACGACGGGATCGAGGCGCTCCTGGCCCGGGTGCTGCAGCTGGACGTCGAGCGCGAGCGCGAGGCCGTGCGCAGCGTCTTCGCCGCCCTCGACGAGCAGCTGGTCGACGTGCGCTTCGATCAGGTGACCGTGGCCGAAGCCCTAAAGTGGCTGGCCCAGACCAGCGGCACCCCGATCGGCTACGACGAGGGCTACGACATCGCCGACGTCGAGCTGACCCTCAACCTGCGTCAAGCCTCGGTCCTGGACGTCCTGTCGGTGATCGCCCTCGAGAGCGAGTCGCGCCTGTGGGAGGACGGCCCCCAGGTCTGGCTCGGCCCCTACATCATGGGCCGGCCGGTGATGCGGCTGTACCCGCTGCAGACCCTCATCGAGCACGAGACCCAGGAGTTCGACCCGTCAGAGCTCCTGATGGAGGTGGTCCTCGAGGCCCTGTACGTCGAGGACGAGGGGGACGACTACCGCACGGTGGTGACGCGCTTGGGCGACCTCTTGGTGGTCCAGGCCACGCCGAGCATGCACGCCCAGATCGCCAACATGCTCGCGACGATCGAGCAGCTCTTGCCCTAGGCGGCCAAGGCTCGGGACATGCGGCCGCCGCGGTCGCCCAGCTGGGCGGCCGCGGCGGCTGCATGCTTCGGCCATGACAACTCTGCCATCTGCTGGCTAAGGGGCCTTTGGGGATTGGCGCTGGCGGCAGTGGGCCGAGAATGGCGGGTGGCCCATGCAACACACGCGGAGCGCGACCTGCTTGCCCACGCGACTTGGGCCGGCCCGAGCCAAGACCATGAACAAGATCCTGATCCCGCTGGCGCTGCTGCTGGCCGCTAGCTCCTGCAACACCGTCGAGTTCTACGAGAAGGGCGAGCTCTCCAGCCCGGTCATGGACCTGGGCCAGGAGCGCACCCTCTCCGCCTTCCACCAGAAGGTCCACTACTCGACCGAGGGCGCCGCGGGCGGCCTGGGCACGACGGCTGGCGGCGGCTGCGGATGCTACTAGGTCGCCCCTGGCTCGCGCTCCTGTGCGTGGCGCAGCTGGCGTCGCTCGCCCCCGGGCAGGAGTCCGCCGGGCCCGCCAAGCCGGGCGTGGCTGCATCGGACAAGCTCGGGGCTACGAGCCACGGCGACGCGGGGGACCAGAGCTGGACCGTGCGCCTGGGTCTCTTCGACCGCGACGACAGCGGCGGCTCGGCCGGCAACCCGTTCCTCGACGAGTCCCTGACGATCATCGAGCCGGCGGTCATCTACGACAACCAGGTCTCCGACGACTTCGGCTACGACATCAAGTTCAGCTACGACTTCGTGTCCAGCGCTTCGATCGAGCGCCTGTCGAATTTCAGCGGCCAGTCGGGGGCCTCGCGCGACAACTACCTGAGCCTGGACTTCGGCTTCCGCCACAAGCTCTCGAACACCGACAGCCTGTCCTGGCACCTGGACCTCGCGACCGAGTACGACTACACGTCGTTCGGCCTGGGCGGCGGCTGGTCCCACGAGTTCGTCGAGCGCGACGCCAGCCTGTCCCTGAACCTCAACCTGTACGAGGACACCATCAAGCCGATCCGCTTCGACGGCTCGGAGGACGCCGACGAGAGTCGCACGTCGCTCGCCGGCACGCTCGGCTGGTACCAGGTGCTCGGGCCGCGCACCCACGGCGAGTTCGGCCTGACCTTCTCCGACCAGAGCGGCTTCCTCGAGACGGCCTACAACGCCGTCGTGCAAGAAGACCCGTCCTACGCCGCGAACCCGAACCTTGCCAACAACGCCCAGGGGATCGAGTTCACCGAGGAGCTGCCCGACAGCCGCACGCGCACCGCGCTCTTCGGCCGCGTGCGCCACGGCCTGTCGGCCACCGACGCGATCGAGCTCGGCGCGCGCCTCTACGACGACGACTGGGGCATCGCTGCCTGGGACCTGACCCCGCGCTGGCTGCACGAGTTCGAGTCCGGGCTGCTGATGGACCTGCGCTACCGCTACTACACCCAGGACGCCGCCGACTACTGGAGCGAGAGCTTCACCGGCACCGGCGCCATGCCGACCTTCCGGACCCAGGACTCGGACCTCGGCAAGTTCAACTCGAGCCTGCTCGGCTCGCACTGGACCTGGGGCCGCCAGAAGCAATGGGACCTGGGCGTCAACTACCTGAGCCGCTCCGACGGGCTCGACCACATCTACCTGTCCCTCGGCTGGACCACGAGCTACTGACCATGGGCCGCACCCAAGACTTCCGATTGGCCGTGAGGCTGCTCTTCGCAGCGCCGCTGCTCCTGGCCGCCGCCTGCGCGTCAGGCCCCGAGACCGCGGACGGGCCCGAAGCGGCGCTCGACCCCGCCGCCCTGTCGACGGCCCTCGACGCCGAGCTCTTCGGCGGCGGCTCGATCAACCTCTCGGCGACCCTCGCCTCCGGGCGCCCGGTGGCGCTGGTGTTCTGGCAGGCCTGGTGAGGCTCCTGCATCGAAGAAGCGCCCTCGGTCGAGGACGCCCACAACCGACTCGGTGACCGGCTCGCGGTCATCGGCGTGGTCTCCGGTCCCGACGACGCGGTGGACGAGGACAAGCTCGGCACCGCGATCCTCCAGAACGGCCTGACCTACCCCCAGGTGCGCGACCGCGACCTGGCGCTGACCCGGCTCTTCGACGTCACCGGCACCCCGACCGTGATCGTGCTGGACTCGAGCGGCCAGGTCGTCTACAGGGAGCATCATGCACCTGCTTCCTGGGATGAGTTCCTCTAGCTCCAACGAGCGCGCCACCGGCCGAGCGACCGAAGCCGGCACCGTACGGCGGCACTTCGCCCCGCTGGCCCTGGTCGCCCTGGTCGCTTGCAGTGGACCGGAAGAGATCGCCACGCCAGGGGCCAGCACCAACCTCGGCGCCGGGACGAACCTCGGGACGAGCGCCAGGCCCGCTCCGGGCGAAGCCAACGCCGATCCGCGCATCACCGACGTGCCCCTGCCGCCGGACGTCCCCGCCGCGGGAGCCCGGCACCGCAAGCTGGCCTTTGGTGCCATGGGGACCGAGGTCTCGATCGAGGCGATCGGCCCGAGCGCTGCCGCCCTCGATGCCGCCCTGCTCGCCGCCGAGGCCGAGCTGCGCCGGGTCGAGGACGTGATGACCTCGTGGCGCGACTCGCCCCTGACGCGCATCAACGCGCGCGCCGGCGAGGGCCCCGTGCCGATCGACCTGGAGCTGGCCCGCATGGTCGGCCGAGGCCTCGCGGTCGGCGAGCTGACCGGCGGCGCCTTCGACGTGACCTTCGCCAGCGTCGGCAAGCTCTGGGACTTCAAGGCCGTGCCGCCGGTGCTGCCGACCCAGGCCCAGATCGACGCGGCCCTGGCCGGGGTCGGCTACCAGCGCGTCCGCCTCGACCTCGAGGCGGGCACGATCGAGCTGCCCGCGGGCACGCGCCTCGGCCTCGGCGGCATCGCCAAGGGCTACGGGGTCGACCGCGCCATGGCGGTGCTGCTCCAGCACGGGGTCCAGCACGGCATCGTCAACGCCGGCGGCGACATGAAGGTGCTCGGCACCCAGCTCGGCCAGCCCTGGCGCATCGCGATCGCCCACCCGCGCAACCGCGACCACGTGCTCGCGATGGTGCCGCTGGCCAACACCTGCATGGTCACCTCGGGCGACTACGAGCGCTTCTTCGAGCACGACGGCAAGCGCTACCACCACATCCTCGACCCGCGCACCGGCTACCCCGCGACGGGCGCCATGAGCGCGACGGTGATCGCCCCCGACGCAGCCTTCGCCGACGCCCTCGCGACGGCGCTCGCGGTGCTGCCGACCGACGAGAGCCTGGCCCTCGTCGAAGGCCTCGACCGGGTCGAGTGCCTGCTGGTCGACCTCGACGGCGACGTGTTCCGCTCGAGCGGTCTGGGCGAGTAGCGCCCGGCCTCACTCGGCCGCTCTAGACCCCTGCCTTGGCGCGGCGGGCTCGAAGACGGCCAGGAAGGTGAAGTGCGAGCCCTTCGGTAGGCGGAAGATCGCGAAGCCGCCGAGCTGCTGGGCAGCGAGGGATGAGTGGGCGCGCGCGCTGTCCTGGTCGGCGGGGAACGTCGGCAGGCCGAAGGCGGTCGAGCCGCTGGACTTGGCCAGCTGCTTGGCGGCCGCAGAGGGGGCGCGCAGGTCGTCGCTCAGCTGCTCGTCGGCCCAGGCCCAGAGGTAGGCGCCGGCTTCCGCGGACCAGCTCCCGATCACCTGGGCGGGGAACTCGAGGTCGGGCCCAGCGCCGCCATGGAAGCGCAGCTGGGAGGCGCGCTTGTCGAAGACGAAGCGCGGGTAGGCGCCGGCCTCGAACTCGTCGACCAGGCGCGCCTTGCCAGCGTCGGCCCAGGCCAGTGCAGGGCCGGCGTGCTCGGCGGGCAGGCCCTTGGGGGCCGCTGCCGTGTCGCCGCCGCAGCCGGCCAGCAGGGTCGCGGCCGCGAGGACCGCGGCGAGGGGGATCGCGCGCATGGGTGTCGGTCGGGAGGGGTGGTTGGCCGGTGAGAAGGGGCTGAGCCCTAGCAGTGACGACGGCGCTGCCCGGCGGTGCCGTCGACCGGGCGCCTGCCCTTCTTCTTGTAGTGATCGAGGGTCTTGTTGATCTTGGCGACGGCGTCGTCGGCCTTGCAGGAGGTCTTGCCGTAGTCGACCTCGACCTTGCCGATCTGCTTCGCGGCGGCGAGGGCCTTGGCCTTCCAACCGGGACGGCAGCCGACGGCGATCACGGCCTGGTTCATGTTGTGGCGCGTGCGGTTGGGCGCGTCGTGCAGCGTGGCGACGATGCGCTCGAGCAGCTCGCCGACCTCGGCGTCCTCGAGCCCGCCCTCCTTCAGGTCGCGGTCCGGCTGCAAGACGAGTCGCGCGAAGACGCCCCAGCCGAGCACCGAAGGCCACTCGGCCCGCTTGGCGATCCACTTGCGCATCAGCTTGGCGGCCAGGTCCGAGTCCTGGGCGAGGGCGACGACCTCGATCGCGATCACGTGGTTGTCCACGTCGCGGGCCCAGCCCTCGAGCATCTTGATCGTGACCTTGTCCGCGTCGGCCACCCAGCACGCGAAGATGCGCGCGTCATGGTTGCCGGTCTCCCAGAGCTCGAGCGCCAGCCCGTGGTCGGTCCCCACGCGCTTGTGGAACTTCTTGAGGAAGGCGTAGCTGACCCCGAAGAGCTCACCCGTCACGCCGTGGTTTCGGAAGATCTTGGTGTTCTGGTCCGTCCCGTTGGCCTTGAGCTCGGCCAGGGCCTGCTTGCAGGTCAGCTTCTCTTTCGTCTTTGCCATGGCCCCATGCTAGCCGAAAGCCCGCCATCACGCAGGCGCATCAGGACGCAGCCGATGCCCCCCTCGGGCAGGGCGCATCGGCGAAGCCGCAGGAGCC
>JARGPD010000184.1 GCA_029212845.1 Planctomycetota bacterium | reverse complement strand
CTGACGGTCGACGGCGCGACGCCCGGTGGCGTGGTCCTCGTCGGCCTGTCGATCACCGGCCAGGGTCCCTACCCGAGCTACTGGGGCCTGGCGGACCTGTCCCCCCCGGTGCACGTGCTGCCGCTCGCGGCGGACGCGGCCGGGCTGGTGCAGGTCAGCCTGCCGCTGAACCCCGCCCTCGCCGGCACGCCGCTCTTCGCCAAGGGCGTCGACCTCACCGGCTCGGTGCCGACGAACTCTTCCTTCGGGATGATCCAGTAGGCGCCGGCTGACGGAGCCGCCCTCGACTGCGGCCTCCACAAAGGAGCAGCCAGCCCCGTGCGTCCACGGTGACGCGCGGGGCTGGCGTCGTCTCGGGGTGAGCGAGTCCGTGGGGTCCGAGGTCTTCCGCGAAGAGTCGAGCATCGGGGAGCCAGCTCGCGGGACGGGCCGCAAGGCATCGCGGGGGATTCAGGGACGATCGAGAGGACGCGGACACAAGCGGGGCAGCTCGTGGTGGGGCAGTGAGCCGTTCGCCGCCCCGTCTCCACCTCTCGCCGCCAGCAACCCCTACAGCGCCCATGTAGCTCCCCCGCTCGCTCTCCCTCGGCCGGACCGGCACGCGCGCCCTCGGCGCCTCGGTCCTCGCGCTCAGCACAACCTCCCTCGCGGCCCAAGGTGCCCCGACCAGCGTCTACAACGTCGCGACCTAAAGCGCCGACGCCAACGACGTCATCGGCAAGAGTCCGCCGACCTCTACAGGAACATCACGATCGAGGACAACGACTTCGAGCCGGTGCACGGTCCCAACTTCATCATCTCGAACGCGACGGACGTGGTGGTGAAGGACAACACCTTCGCGCTGGTCAACGAGGAGTCGGTCGGCCTGCAGCACTCCTCCGGGAACCGCCCGCTGCACCTGACCGCGGTGGTGGACCTCGAGTACGTGGACCAGGTCGTCCTCTCCGGCAACGAGATCCACTTGAGTGACGCGGCCAGCTTTCGCCCGATCACCGGCAGCACGAACGTGTACGTCAACGACACGGTGAACGGCACCAACGTGCTGCCTGCGCTCGCGGACCAGGGCTTCGTGTTCTACCCGTAGTCGGCACGCGACAAGGCTGAGGACCGCGAGCGCACGCGGTCGCCGGCTCAGCGCAGCGGGCCGCCCGGGGTGCAGGCCCCGGGCGCATCGCTGGCGATGCGCGCTGTCCCGGCTGCGTACCGGCGCCCTTGGGCGGGGGCCGGGCCTAGTCGGGGAGCGCGAGGCTCGGGGTCGACGGGCCACTGGCCTGGGCCTGCTCGCGGGTGAGGCCCGGGCCGGACCAGGTGCCGGGGCCCCACACCTGGCGCACCGGCCGACCGTCGGGTGCCAGCAGGATGCTGCGCTGGCCCGGGCTGCCGTCGATCGGCGCTTCATCGAAGCGGTGGGTGACGCCGGGCGGGCCCAGGAGGGACGGCGCGAGGCGCAGGCGCGTGACGGGCTGCAGGCTGCCGTCGGCGTCGTTCAGGGGCGTGCCCACGAGCTCAGGGCTGCCCGAGCGCAGGCGCTCCATGGCCAGCTCCAGCAAGAGCTGGCCGGGGTAGCAGACCGGCGGCAGGGCGCGGGTGTCGCCGCCGGGCAGCAGCAGCTCGTCACCGCGGCGCTCGAAGCTTGTGCCTTCGACGTAGCTGGCGGCGTCGCCGTCGTTGGCGCGATCTGCGGCACCCGGGACGAGCGTCCCGAAGCGGCTCCAGGCCAGCGGCTCGCCCTCGGGCGCTTCGGCGAAGAAGGCCGAGACCTGCACGGCCTCGCCGATGCGGAAGGCGGTCAGCACCTCGCGGCGCCTCAGGGGCTGCGCGTTGGGTGCGCGACCTTGGACCGTGCGTCGCACCAGCTGCTGCCAGCCGACGCGCACCCCGTCATGGAAGAAGCCGAACCAGCTGCTCGGGCTCGGGGCGCCACTCCCCGGATTCAGGCGGAGCCTCACGCCCGCCTCGGCGCGGGCATGCGGGGCGAGGAGCGCGCGGTCTGAGGGTCGAGGTCGGGCACGCGGTGGAGTCTATGCTCTTTGGCTCCCGAATCCGGTACCGGTGTCACGACTCCCAAGGTCTTGCCCAAGCCAGCTTGGCCTCGCGCGCCGGGTCGAGGCAGGATGGCGGAGCTCGAGCCAGGAGTCGGATCCAAGGCTCGCACCTCGCATGACCCAAGCTCGATCTCCCATGCTGCCGCTTCCCTCGCACCTCGCAAGCCTGCTGGTCCTCGCCCTCGCGGCCCTGCCCGCCGCCAGCCAAGCGCCCCACGTGCGCCGACTCGACGTGGCGCCCGACGGCCAGCCGGGGGATGCCGACGCCCTCGGCGCGCGCGTCACCTCGGACGGTGGCGAGGTCCTGTTCCAGTCCCGCGCCCAGAACCTGCTGCCTGCCCTCGCGCCGGGCTCCGGGTCTCGGAACCTGTTCGTGGTCGACGTGCGCACGGGGGCCATCGAGCAGGTCAACCTCGGCAGCGCGGGCCAGGCCCTCGCGATCGGGTTCGGGATCGAGTGGGCGCTCTCGGCCGACGGGCGCTACGTCGTGTTCCAGGCAACGGGCGACGACGCCGCCCTCGGCGACGCCAACGGCGCCGGCGACCTCTACCTCCGCGACCGCAGCCTGGGCACGACCGAGCTCTTGACGGGCGGGGTCGCGGGCACGGTGCCCTTCGCGACCGCGACGCGACCCTTGATCTCGGAGGACGGGGACCGGGTGCTGTTCGGTGTCAACGGAGCGCAGCTCTTGCCCGGGGTCCCGTCCACTGGCCCCTTCGTGCTGCGGCTCTACCTGCACGAGCGCTCCAGCGGCCTGACCACACAGCTCGGGCCACTGCATCCGCCGCACACCTACGACGACGACGTCCGAGCCTTCGCCCTGTCGGGGGACGGGCGCTGGGCGGCCTTCAGCTACCTCAACCAGCCGCTAGGCATCCCGCCGACCCTGCGGGTGCTCGATCTGGACACTGGGACCCACGTCGACCACCCGCTCCACTTCGACTCGCTGGAGCTCGACCGAGGCGGCGCGACGCTGGTGGGGGCCAGCCCCGATGGGCTGGTCGCCGGGGACCAGGACGGCCTCATGGACGTGTACCGCATCGACCCGCAGACCGGGTCGGTGAGCCACGCCAGCAACCTGCCGCCGGGTCCCTGGGGCGAGGTGCCCGTCGGCGATCCGCGCCTCTCCCCCGACGGTCGCTACGTCTGCTTCAGCGGCAAGGACTACCTGGGTGCCTTCGGCTCGGTCGGAACCTTCCAGTCCGGGCAGGTCTTCGTCCACGACCTGTTCACCGGGCTGACGACCCTGGGCTCGATCAGCGACCAAGCGGTGCCCGGCGGGAACCCGACCAAGACCTGGGGGTCGACCGCGCTGAACGGCGACCTGAGCGAGCTCGGCGAGTACCTGGTCTACACCAGCAACTACCTGAACCTGGCCAAGCCCAGCGGCGAGGCCTTCGGGCTCTTCGTCCTCGACCGGCGCACCGCCGGGCCTCAGCTGATGGTCACCGGACTGCAGGCGGGCTCGACGGCGAGCCTGACCGTGACCGACGCGGTGCCAGGCGGCGCGGTGCTGCTGGGGATCTCGACCACTGGCCAGGGTCCGCAGCCGAGCTACTGGGGCGCCCTACACCTGAGCGCGCCGATCCACTTCGTGCACCTGCCGGTGGACGCGGCGGGCGAGGTCTCGGTCGGCCTGCCCCTAGCTGCGGGCCTTGCAGGCACAGCGCTCCATGCCCAAGGCCTGGACATCCTCGGCTACGCGCCAACGACGCCCTACTTCGGCGTCGTGCAGTAGGCCCGTCGGCGGGCTCGCGTGCTCACACGGTCCGGCGCACGAGCTCGACGCCGAGGGCTTCGGCCAGCTGATCCCCGAGCCGCCCGAGGCCCTTGCCGTCGAGGGTGTGGGAGAGGTCGTAGCGCGCGAGCTCGCCCCCTTGGACATGGGCCAGGAGCGCAAGCACCCAGACGCGCTCTAGGTCGGTGTGCAGCTCGACCTCGCCGTCGATCAAGAGCAGCCCCGCGACGTCGGCGCGGGCCAGGCGGTGACCCGTGCGCGGGAGCACGATGGGCTCGGCTTGGCCCGGTTCGAGCAGCAGCACCGGCCCGCGGCCCTGCTCGGCGCGTCGGTAGAGCCACAGGCCACAGACGATCGCAAGGGCCAGGGCCGTGGCCAG
Source organism: Planctomycetota bacterium (assembly GCA_029212845.1). Classification (GTDB taxonomy): domain Bacteria; phylum Planctomycetota; class UBA1135; order UBA1135; genus JARGPD01. The sequence goes on along the minus strand of JARGPD010000184.1, from coordinate 3,705 downwards.
GGCGGTGACGGCCAGGTCCGTCCAGCCGCCGGCACCGTCCGGTAGCAGTGAGAGCACCGCGGCGAAGCCGAAGCCCACGAGCAGCGGCAGGCCGATCGCCTTGCGGAGCAAGGGCTGCGGCTCGACGACAAGCTCGAACGCCTCGCCGTCCTGGCGCAGGGTGTGCATGCAGGTCCACGGAAGGGGGCCGCGCGTGGGCAGGCCGAGCAGGCTGGCGGGCAGGTCGAACATGGGGTCCATCCTAGACGCTCGACCGTGGGGGTGGTGCGCGTCCTCGCGGTGGGCAAGCGTGGCCGGCGCTGGTCGAGCCACCGGCTCCTAGGCGGCGGCCTGCGGCAGGACCCAGGAGGTCCCGCGCTCAGCGCAGCAGCGCGACCAGGGCGACGACCGGGTCGTGGTCGGAAGCGGCGCGGCCGTCGCGGCGCGGGCGCAGGATGCGGGCGCTGCGCACGGTCCACTCGGGCGTGGCCAGGACGTAGTCGATCTTGCGCCCGTCGGGGGCGGCGCGGAAACCGGTGAAGGTGCCGACCTCGTCCGGCTCGGTGGCGTCGGGGTTCAAGAGGCGGAAGGTGTCGGCGAGGCCGGTGGAGCGCAGGTGGTCGAGGGGCCGGCTGTCCTCGGCGGCGTTGAGGTCGCCGAGCAGCAGCCCGGGTAGGGGGAGCGCGTCGCCCGCGCCGATGCGGCACTGCTCCGCCAGCACCTCGCCGAGCAGCCGCGCGCTCTCGAGCCGTGCGACCTGGCCCCGGTGGTCGAAGTGCGTGCTGACCGCGACGAAGCGCCGGTCGGTCTCGAGGTCGCGCAGCCGCGCCCAGGTGGCGTTGCGGGTCAGGGCCGCGTCCCAGCCGACCGAGCCGACCACGTCCGGGGTCTCCGACAGCCAGACGTCGCCGCTGGCTTCAACGGCGAGCCGACGGGTGTCGACGAACATGCCGCTGAACTCGTTCTTCGTACCACCCTCGCGGTGCTGCCCGACCTTGGCGAAGTGGGGCATGCGCGCGGCGATCGCGTCGGCCTGGAAGTCGAGCGCCTCCTGCACCGCGAGCAGGGTCGGCGCTTCCGCCGCGATCACGTCGAGCACATGCTGCTCGCGCTCCTCCCAGCGGTCGTCCCCGTCGTTGGCCGTGCCGTACCGAACGTTGAAGCTCATCACCGAGAGCAGCGGCTCGACCTCGAGGCCGGACAGGTCCGGCGTGGAGCTGCAGGCGGTGGTCAGCGAGAGGGCGAGGGTGAGGATCTGGATGAGGCGTGGCATGCACGCCAGCCTACTGCGCCGTGCCTTCCGGGGCTCGCGCCAAGCGATCCTCTGCAGCAGGGCTCGGACCCACGCACCCGGCAGCCTGCACTGCCCACACTCCCGGACCTGGAGCCCATGCACGCGAGCATCAGCTTGACCTGGGTCTGGTCCGGGCTCCGCCCACCTAGTGCAGTAGCCAGGCGGGCAGCGGTGCATCGGGTCCGGCCCGGCGCTTGGCCAGCAACGCGAGCGGCCCGTCCCCGGCAGGTGCCGAGGACGGGCCGCTGTGCGTGCTGTGGCTCGTCGCTAGGCGCCGGCCATGGCGCCCTTGACCGCTTCGGTCAGGACCGGGAGGATCTCGAGCGCGTCGCCGACGATGCCGTAGTCGGCCAGCTTGAAGATCGGCGCGTCGGGGTCCTTGTTGATCGCGACGATGACCTTGCTGGTCTTCATGCCCGCGACGTGCTGGATCGCGCCGCTGATGCCGACGGCGATGTAGAGGCCCGGGGCGACGGTCTTGCCGGTCTGGCCGACCTGCTCGCCGTGGGGGCGCCAGCCGGCGTCGACGACCGCGCGGCTCGCGCCGACGGCGGCGTTGCCGAAGGCCGCGGCGAGGTCCTCGATCAGCTTGAAGTTGGCGGGCTCCTTCAGGCCGCGGCCGCCCGACACGATGATCGGGGCCTCGGACACGTCGAGCTTGCCGCCTTCCTTGGCGGCGATCTCGGTCAGGATCGCCTTGAGGTCGGCCGCGGCCGGGCGGCCGGCGCCGGCGGTGGTGCCGTCCTCGGCGGCCCCGAAGCAGTTGCGTCGCAGGGTCGCGACGGCGGCGCCGTTGGCACCGCTCGCACGCACGCGCGTGATCAGCTTGCCGGCCAGGGTCGGGCGCGTGAAGACGAGGCCACCCTCGTCGCTGAGCTCGGTGACGTCCGAGAAGCAGGGCGCGTCGAGCAGGGCCGCAACGCGCGGTGCCACGTCGCGGCCGACGCCGGTCGAGGCCAGGAAGACGGCGGTGGCGCCTTCCTCGGCGAAGATCGCGGCGAGGTCGGCGGCGGTGCCGTCGGGGCTGTAGGACTCACCCTCGAGGGCGATGTGCTTGGGGGCGTCGAGGGCCGCGCCGCCGATGCCGTAGCTGACGGCGACGACGTCGCTGCCCACGGACTTGGCGGCGCCGAGGGCCTCGAGGCTGGCGCGGTTGGCGGTGCCGGAGGCGTTGGCCTCGACGAAGACGATGATCTTGCTCATGGCGGGTTTCCTTGGATCTCCTTGGGGGTCCCTAGAGGACCTTCGCTTCGGTGCGCAGGGCTTCGAGCAGGGCGGGCACGGCGTCCGGGCCTTCGCCGACGATGCGACCGGCGGGGCGGGCGGGCGGCAGGCTGACCCCGACGACCTCGGTGGCGGACTCGACGAGCATGGGCTCGGCCTCTTCGATCGGCTTCTTCTTGGCGGCCATGATTCCCTTGAGGCCTGCGTAGCGCGGCTCGTTGAGGCCCTTCTGGCAGGTGATGACGGCGGGCAGGGTGAAGCGGAAGTGCTCGATGCCGCGCTCGGACTCGCGCTTGGCGGTGGCGCTCGTGCCGTCGATGTGGAGCTCGATGACATCGGTCACGCAGGACCAGCCGAGCATGGTGGCCAGCATCGGACCGACGGCGGCGTTGTCGCGGTCGGTGGCCTGGCGACCACAGAAGACGAGCTCGGCGCCCCGGGCGGTGTCCGTAGCGGCGGTGGGCGTGGGCGTCGTGCGCGGCTCGCGGGGATGGCACGCGGGGTCCAAGCTCACCCGGCCCTTGTCGGCGCCGCGCGCGAGGCAGTCGCGCAGCTCCTTGCTGGCCTCGGTCGGGCCGAGGGTCAGTGCCGTGACCTCGCCACCGTGGGCCTCCTTGGAGCGGATGGCTTCCTCGAGCGCGATCTCGTCATAGAACGAGAGCATGTACTCGAGGGCGGAGTGGTCGAGGCCCATGCCGTCGGCGGCGACCTTGGGTTGCGTCTCGGTGGCAGGGACGCGCTTGATGCAGGCGACGATGTTCATTCGTGGTCTTGCGTTCGCGACCGTTGCGGGCCGCGGTCCTTGAGGGGGCGGGAGAATGCGCAAGCAGGATAGCGAAAGCCCGATTCCGCGGGGTCGAGGGCGGCGGCGAAAGTCGCCTTGCCGCAGCTGGAGTTCGACTCAGCCGCCGAGGCCGGCCTGCTCCTCCGCGGACACGCCGGTGCGGGCGGTGCGGGGGGCGAGCTGGTCGTCGAAGCGGTCGCCGAGGTAGACCTCGCGCACGCGCGGGTCGCTGATCAGCTCCTCGGGGCGCCCGTCGCGCAGGATCGAGCCCATGTGGATCACGTAGGCGCGGTCGGTGGTCTCGAGGGTCTCGCGCACGTTGTGGTCCGTGATCAGCACGCTGATGCCGTCGTCGCGCAGCTGGTGCAGGATGCCCTGGATCTCGTCGACGGCGAGGGGGTCGACGCCGGCGAAGGGCTCGTCG
>JARGPD010000183.1 GCA_029212845.1 Planctomycetota bacterium | reverse complement strand
CGCCCCACGCGAAGGCACGGCCGACGCGTGGGGCGGCCGGGCGCGCCGTTTTGATGCGGTACCGTTGGCGCGTCTCCATGCGGCCCCGTCGTAGCGCGTCTCCATGCGGACCCGTCGTTGGCGCCTCTCTCCCGTGCACCCCCTCGGCCAAGGCTCCGCCGAGGCAGCCGCTTCGCATCGGCCGGAGCCGATTCCGCGATCTACGCAGCCGCCCCCCGCCAGCGGGCCTAAACTCCCCCCATGGATACCGAGCAGATCGAAGTGACGCTGGACGAGGCCTGGACGGCGCTCGAGGACGACAACCTGGACGCCGCCCTGGCTGCGATCGCGAAGCTGGTGAGCGCGGCCGAGGTCGAGCCCTACTTGGGCGAAGTGATCCTGCTCGAGGTGCAGGTTCGCCTGCGCGCCGGCGACCGCGCCGGTGCGGCGGCGGCCCTCGAACGCCAGCCCGCCCCGGCCCCCGACGACGACAACCTGCTGCTCGCGCGGGCCGAGCTGGCCCTGGCCGAGTGGCGCATCGGCGAGGCCCGCGAGCTGTACACGCGCCTCGTCGCCAGCGTCCCGCCGGAGGAGTCCGCGCCCCATCACGAGCGCCTGGCCCTCTGCTGCGACCTCACCGGCGACTTCGCCCTCGCCGACGAGCACCTCCTGCGCTCGCGCGGCGTGCCCCCGGACCACTTCACCGAGGCCGCCTTCGAGGCCGAGGTCGTCGCAGCCGCCGAGGACCTTCCGCCGGCCTTCCGCGGGCTCTTCGAGCGCTACGCCGTGGTGCTCGACCCGGTGCCCGACGCGACCCTCGCGATCGGCGGTGGGCGCGACCCACTCGAGACTCCGCCCGACCTGTTCGGCCTGTTCCTCGGCGCGACCGAGCTCGACAGCCTGTACTCGGGCGAGCACCCCCCGCACATCCGGCTCTTCCAGCGCAACCTCGAGCGCGCGACCGACTCGATCGAGCACCTGCGCGAGGAGATCCGCATCACGCTCTACCACGAGCTCGGGCATGCGCTCGGCCTCGACGAGGACGGCGTCGACGCGATCGGCCTGGCCTGAGCCCGGCTCGGCGTCGAAGCCCCCGCGGAGGAGCGCGACGGCCCAGGCCTCCCGGTGGCCTGCTGAAGGACGACTCCCTAGGGGCCCAGCCTAGCTCGACGCGGCAGCGCTGCTGATCGGAGTCGCCTCGAGCGGGCTCGTGCCAGTCAAGAGGCGCTCGGTGCGCTCGGCGTCCTGGGGCTTGGCGAACAGGTAGCCCTGGACCTCGTCGCAGCCGGGGTGGCGCAGGAACTCGAGCTGGCGCGTCTCCTCGACGCCCTCGGCCACGGCCTTGAGCTGGAGGTTGTGGGCCATCGAGATGATCGCGCGGCAGATCGCGGCGTCCTTGGGGTCGCGCATCAGCGCCGACACGAAGGCGCGGTCGATCTTGAGCTTGGTGATCGGGAAGCGCTTGAGGTACGCGAGCGAGGAGTGGCCGGTGCCGAAGTCGTCGATCGCGATGCGCAGGCCTAGGTCGCGCAAGCGGCGTAGGGTATCGGTCGCGAAGGCCGGGTCGCGCATGATCGCCGACTCCGTCAGCTCGATGTCGAGGTACTCGGACGAGAGTCCGGTCTCCTCAAGCACCTCACGCACCCCCTCGACCGGGTTGCCGGTCTGGAACTGCTTGGCCGAGAAGTTCACCGCCACCGGCACGATCGGCAGGCCGCGGTCCTTCCACTCGCGGTTCTGGCGGCAGGCCTCCAGGAGCACCGCGTGGCCGAGCTCGCTGATCAGGCCGCTCTGCTCGGCGACGCCGATGAAGGCGTCCGGATAGACCAGCCCGCGCTCGGGGTGGTTCCAGCGCACGAGCGCCTCGAGGCTGGCGATGCGCCCGCTCTCGATGTTCACCAGCGGCTGGTAGTGCAGCACGAACTCGCCGCGATCGATGCCGCCCCGCAGCTCGTGCTCGAGGTCCAGCCAGCGGCTGGTGCGCTGGCCCATCTCGGGCAGGAAGAACTCGAAGCCGCCGCCGCGCGCCTTGGCCCGGTACATGGCGATGTCGGCGCACTTGACCAGCGCCTCGACGTCGCGCCCATCCGCGGGCGAGAGGCTGATCCCGACGCTCCCGCCGATGCGCAGGCGATGGCCGTCCAGCACCAGGGGCTCGCGCAGGGCGTCGACGATCTTCTGGGCGACACGCGCGGCCGAGGGCCCATCGGCCACGCCGTCGAGGATCACCGTGAACTCGTCACCCCCGCGACGTGCGACCAGGTCGGTCTCGCGGATGCAGCCACGGATGCGCCGGCCGACCTCGATCAACAGCAGGTCGCCGAGGTTGTGGCCGAGGGTGTCGTTGACCTGCTTGAAGCGGTCGAGGTCGATGAAGAAGACGGCCAAGGGCCGCGGGTGCCGGCGCGCGCGGGCCAGCAGCTCGCGCAGGCGCGTGCGGAACAGCTGGCGGTTGGGCAGGCCGGTGAGGGTGTCGTGGTGGGCGAGGTGCAGCCCGAGCTCGCGAGCCTTCTCGAGCTCGCGCACGAGGCGGCGGTTCTCGACGAGGTGGGCCAGGATTCCCGGCAGCACGCAGGCGTCGTCCGAGCTGAGCAGCGACGCCTGGAGCACGTCGCGGGCGCCCTCGCGCTTGAGCGCGCGCCGGGCGACCTCGAAGGTCGGTAGCACCGGCGCGTCCCCGTCCTCGTCGGCGACGTCACCGCTGATGACCACGACGGGGAGGGACGGGTAGGCGCTGTGGAGCGGACGCAAGCGCTTGCGCGCGGTGGCCGGGTTCGGCGCGCCGAGCAGCAGCACCGCGCAGGAGTCGGAGGCCAGCAGCTCGGCAGTCTCGGCGTCGAGCTCGCCTGCGCCACCCTTCGGCGAGGCCAGGTCGAAGCGCGACTCGCCCTCGGTCAGGATGGAGCGCAGCTTCTCGAGGTCGGCTTCGGGGAAGCCGATAGCCAGGATGCGGACGAGGGGGAGGGTCATCGTTGAGGTTGCAGTTGGGCCGACTCCTGAAAAGCCCAGGCAGCAGGACTACAATAGTAGAGCCTACGCCAACCGCCGGGCCGGGGCAGGATCGGGCACGGGATTCTCAACGTGCTCGGCCTGCGACCGGAGACCCTCCCGCGCGGTCCAACCAGAGCTCCGTAGGGTCCGGACGCGGCATCCACCAAGGTGGACACCCTCTACCCCGGACCTTCCATGTCGAACTCGAGCAACTACAAGCCCACCACGCGGCTCGTCCACGGGCCGGAACACTCGGCCAAGTGGGACTTCAGCCACCACGTCACCCCGCCGCTGTCCTCCTCGACCACCTACCGGCTCGACTCGGCCGAGCGCGGCGCGCGCGGCTTCACCGAGTTCGGCCGCAGGGTCCACGACGAGGGCGAACCGCCGGTCTACATCTACGACCGGCTCGACGAGCCGACGCGCTCGATCCTCGAGGGCGAGCTGTGCGACGCCGAGGGTGGCGAGGTCTGCGTGACCTTCGCCTCGGGCATGGCCGCCATCTCGGGCGCCATGGGTTCGATCCTGGTGCCCGGTGACGAGGTCATCGCCCACCCGGTCGTCTACGGGTGCACCCACAGCCTCTTGGTCAACTGGTACCCGAGGCTGGGCTTCGGCGTGCAGCGCATCGACCTCAACGACATCGACACGCTCCGCGCAGCGGTCACCGAGCGCACGCGCATCCTGTACCTGGAGTCCCCCGCGAACCCGACCCTCGAGCTGATCGACCTGGCCGCGCTGCGCGCCTTCACGGACGAGGTCAACGCCCAGCGTCCCCCCGAGCGAGAGCTACTGATCTTCGTCGACAACACCTTCGCGACGCCCTTCTGCCAGCGCCCCCTCGAGCACGGCGCCCACGTGGTGCTGCACAGCCTGACCAAGAACATCGGCGGCTTCGGCACCGAGATCGGCGGCGCGGTGATCGCCCCCGAGTGGATGCTCGCCGGCCTGATGCTGTACCGCAAGGACTTCGGCGCCATCCTGGCTTCGAAGTCGGCCTGGGCGATCATGGTCTATGGCCTGCCGACCCTGCCCCTGCGCCTCAAGCGCCAGCAGTACAGCGCCGACCTCGTCGCGCGCTGGCTCGAGTCCCTGGAGGGCATCGACCAGGTCGCCTACCCGGGCCTCGAGTCCTTCCCCCAGCGCGAGCTCGCCGAGCGCCAGATGCGCGACTTCGACGGCGACTTCGCGCCGGGCAACATGATCTACTTCACGATCGAGGACGCCAAGCTCGACACGACGGTCTTCCTCGACCACATCGCCAAGCACGCCTACTCGGTGACCCTCGCGGTCAGCCTCGGCCACACCAAGACGCTGATCGAGAGCCCGGCCAACATGACCCACTCGTCGTACTCCGACGGCAGCGCGGGCTCGTCGAGGGGTGTGCGCCTGTCGATCGGCCTCGAGAGCCCGGAGGACATCCTCCACGACCTCGAGCAGGCCATCCAGGCGGCGCGGCGCCAGCACCAGTCGGCCTAGGCCCGAGCCGCTCGCGCGCCTCCGCGGTCGGTTTCCGAAGGAATCCGTGTCACCATCCGCCTCCCCGAGCGTCCACAAGGGTGGATGGGCGGGGGGAGGTGGGGATCCCTAGAGGATTGCAGGGCGAGGTCCAGACCCAGCGCCGATGCCGTATCATCCCGCCCATGGAAGAAGCCAAGTACATGCTGCTCGCCGACGCCGCCCTCGAGCGCGCCGCCGAATGGCTCGAGGAGTTCGACCCCGACGTCGTCGACTTCGCCACCACCGACGGGGTCGTGACGATCGAGTTCCCCACCGGCACGAAGTACATCCTCAACCGCCAGCGCGCCGCCTACCAGATGTGGCTCGCGGCTGGCTCCGAAGCCTGGCACTACGACTGGGACGAGGAGAGCCAGTCCTGGGTCGACCACAAGGACGGCCACGAGCTCTTCGCCAACCTGGAAGCCCGGGTGCGCGCGAAGATCGCGAGCTAGCCCGCGCCCGCTTCAGTTCCAGTCAGGACCCGGCGGCATCGAGCTCAGCCCCTCGCCCACGTCGCCCAGGCTGCGCAGCACACGCTGCCAGGCACCCTCGGGGTCGTTGCTGAAGACCTCGTCCACGCCACACGTGGCCGGCACCCACGAGCCCGTGCGCAGCTCGGCCTCGAGCTGCCCCGCACCCCAGCCGGAGTAGCCCAGGAACAGGCGCACCTCGCCCAGGGCGCGCTCGGGCGCGCGCGCGACGTAGCGCGCCAGGGCCTCGAAGTCGCCGCCCAGCCAGACGTCCTCGCCGACCGGCTCGGCGCCCGGCAGCTCGGCCGGAATCCGGTGCAGGTACTGCAGCGTCGTCACGTCGACCGGCCCGCCGCGGAAGACCGGGAAGTCCAAGCTCCCGAAGACCGGGTGGCTGGTCAAGAGCTCGCGCGTCGTGACCTCCAGCGGCTCGTTGACGATCAGCCCGAAGGCGCCCTCGTCGCCGTGCTGGCACATGAGCAGCACGCGGTGGAAGAAGTTCGGGTCCACGAGGTCCGGCCAGGCGCACAGGAAGCCGCCGGCGTCGATGCGGTACGCGTCAGCCATCGGAGGGCTCCTTGTCGGTGAGGGTGCCTCGACCGGAAGCAGCCTGTGCGAGCTCGGCGCCGACCTCCGCTGGCGCATCCGGCACGCCGACGTACTCGCAGGTGAACACGCACTCGAGGTGCGGGGTGTGCGGGAAGAGGTCGACCGGCCGCGCGCGCAGGACGCGGTAGCCGCCGGCGACGAGCACCTCGAGGTCGACCGCGGCCGCCTTCGGGTTGCAGGAGACGTAGACCAGGCGCCGGCCCGAGCCGGCCTGGGCCCGCTCGACCAGGAAGGCGACCACGCCCGGGTGCAGCCCGGCCCGCGGCGGGTCCACGATGACCACGTCCGCGTCGGGCGCGCCGAGCTTGGCGAGCCCCTCGGCCGAGGCGGTCTCGAGCACATCCCCCGCGACGAAGTGCGCGTTGGCGATGCCCCCCGCCGCTGCGTTGCGGCGCGCGTCCTCGACCGCGGGCTCGACGCGCTCGAAGCCCCAGACCTCGCGGGCGGACCCGGCGACCAAGAGCGCGATGCTGCCCGCGCCGCAGTACAGGTCGAACACGACCTCGTCCTGGGTGACGCAGGCCTCCTCGGCCACGACGCGGAAGAGGCCCTCGGCCGCGCTGGTGTTGGTCTGGAAGAAGGAGCGCGCGCTGACCTCGAAGGTCACGCCGCCGAGCACCTCGCGGACGTGGCCCGGGCCGTGCAGCACGACTTCGGACTCGCCCTCGGCCACGCTCGAGATCGCGTCGCGCACGCCGTGCACCAGGGTCGTGATCTGGGGGCAGCGCTCGACCAGCCGGGCCGCATACTCGGGGATGCGCTCGAGCCCCGCCTGGCTCGAGGTCACGAGGTAGACCAGCACCTCGCCGGTGCGCACGCCCTCGCGCAGCACGAGGTGGCGCAAGAGGCCGGTGTGCCCGACCAGGTCCCAGGGCGCGAGGCCCAGCTCGAGCGCGAGCTCGCGGGCGGCGCTCAGGATCGGGCGGCCGCTCTCGAAGGCGATGTGGCAGGTGGTGACGTCGAGCACCTTGTCGTGGCGGCCAGGCGCGTGCAGACCCAGGGCGAAGTCGCGCGGGCGGCCCTCGGTGCCCGCCTCGGGCTCGAGCTCGGCCTCGATCCAGCGCTTGGCCCCGAAGGTGTAGTCCATCTTGTTGCGGTAGCCGAAGAGCGGGCTGCCTAGGGCCTCGCCACCGAGCACCGCAGCTATGGGGAAGTCGTGCTTGGCGCGCAGCGGCCGGAACAGGTCGACGAGGCGCGCGTGCAGCTGCTCGAGCTGCAGGTCATAGGCCGAGTCCTGGAAGCTGCAGCCGCCGCAGTCGGCGAAGTGCGCGCAGGCCGGCGCGACGGAGCGCGGCGAGGGCTCGAGCAGCTCGAGGATGCGCGCGCGCACGAGGCCGCCGCGGCGCTTGGTGACCTGGCAGCGCAGGAGCTCGCCGGGCACGCCCGAGCGCAGCTCGACGTCGAACTCGCCCCAGCGCGCGCTCGCACCGCCGCGGCGTCGCAGCCCGGTCACGCGGCACTCGAAGACGTCGTCGCGACGCGGCTTGCGTCCGACTGGCAGGGGGGTCAGGAGCTCGGTCATGGGCTTGGGGTGGTCGCGCCGCGCTGGGCGACGTCGGCAGCGAACAGGTCGCGGCTGGCCTCGGGGTGGGCGTCGTAGCCGCCGTCGTTGTCGGGCAGCGGCACGCCGGCGCGCACCATCGCGGTGTACAGGCCGAGGGCCACCGCGTTGGCCAGGTTGAGGCTGCGCACGCCGGCGCGCACGGGCACGTAGACGCGCTGGTCGGGGTGCGCCTCGAGCAGCTCCGCGGGCAGGCCTGCGGACTCGGTGCCGAACAGCAAGAGATCGTCGGGCGCGAAGTCGGTCTCGAACAGGGAGCCGCCGCCGCGCGCCGAGAACAGCCGCAGGCGCTCGGCCAAGGGCCGCTCGGAGCCGGTGGCCAGGGACTCCATGGCCGCGTCCAGGTCCTCGTGCACGACCAGGTCGACCATCGGCCAGTAGTCGAGCCCGGCGCGCTTGAGGTAGCGGTCCTCGAGCTTGAAGCCGAGCGGCTTGACCAGATGGAGCCGCGTGCCGGTAGCCGCCGCCAGCCGCGCAGCGCAGCCGGTGTTGTGCGGGATCTCGGGGCGGACGAGGACGATCTCCATGGCCGCGTATCCTACGCAGCTTCCCACGCCTGGGCGCCTGCGCCTGGACGTTGATTGGCGAGCCCCCGCCAAGACCGCCCCAGGGCGACGCCTCCCCCACCCAGCACCTGCCGCCTGCCGCCTGCCGAAGGAAGCAGCCCCGCGAGGCGGCCAGCTGACCGTCGTTGTCGCAAGCCGCGGCTCGGATCGAAGGCCAGCCGCAATTCGGGCCGAAGCCGCCGGGGAACGCCGAAGCCGCCGGGGAACGCCGAAGCCGCCGGGGAACGCCGAAGCCGCCGGGGA